>DXFC01000138.1 GCA_019114645.1 Candidatus Halomonas stercoripullorum | reverse complement strand
CAGGAGGCTGAACGGCTCAAGCAGTTGTGTGGCGAGGACTTCCTCAAGGTAACCCCCGGTATACGGCCGTACTTTGCGGCGCGCGGGGATCAGCACCGGATCATGTCTCCTGCTGCGGCGGTGGCGGCGGGCAGCACCCACCTGGTCATCGGCCGTCCGGTCACGCAGGCAAAAGATCCCATGGCTGCACTGGAGGCCATCGAGCAGGAGCTAGCCGACGCTTGAGAGTTTATTCGCCCTCGATACCGGTAATGGGGCGTGTGGTGCCCCAGCTACGGCAGCTGGGGCAGCGCCAATGCAATGGCTGCCCGGCAAAGCCGCAACGCTGGCAGCGGTGTCGGGGGCGTAGCGTCAGCAGCGAATGCGTGTGCTGAGTAAGCAGTGCCAGACGATTGTCCGGTGTGCCTTGCTCTTGCTGCTGCTGTTGGTAGAGATCAAGCAGATAATCGAGTGCCCCCAGGCTCGGAGCGCGGTTGAGTTGCTCGCTGACCAGGTCAATGGCTGCCTGCAAGCCGTGATGACGGCGCAAGGTTTCCGCCAGTAGTATGATCAGACTGGTGACATGGGCGCGTTCCAGCAGGGTTTGCAGACAGGTGATCAGTCCTGTTTCGTCACCGAGCATGGTGTAGGCGTGCTGTAGTGGTTCCAGCATGACCGGCATCATGGCCAGATCCTGGTCAGGGATACGCTTGAGTATCTTTATGGCATCACGGTAGTGACCGGTATCCTCGGCCAGTGCTGCCAGCAGCAGGTTGGCACGCACACAGTGAGGATCGATGGAGAGTGCGCGGCGTAGATGCTTGCGCGCCAACCCCGGGCTCGCTGAATGACGCGCCTGGTCAGCCAGTTCACAAAGCCAGTGGGCTGCAGCACGGCGAGTGTCGGCATGCTGACGGATCAAGTGGGGATAGGCGACATCCAGAGCTGCTTGCCATTCGCCTTCCCGGTCAAAGAGTTCGGCCAGCAGACGTTTTCCTGCCTGGCGCAGTTCGTCATGCTGTGTTTCACGAATCAACTGTTGCAGCAACCGCTCGCTACGATCATGCAGGCCGAGATGAAAAAAGTCCCGCGCCAGCTCCAGTTGTACTTGGCTGCTCTGGCGTGAGCTTAGCGTGGGGCGTGCCAGTAGGTTCTGATGGATCTTGGCCGCGCGATCCGCCTCGCCCCGGGAGCGGAAGAGATTGCCCAGAGTAATGTGGGTATCGATCGTCTCACTGTTCACTTCAAGCGCGCCAATGAAGGTTTCGATGGCGCGGTCAGGCTGTTCGTTTAGCAAGTAGTTCAAGCCAACGAAATAATCCCGTGACAGTGTATTTGTCGACATGGAGGTACGATTATTTCGGCGTTCACGCCGGCCTAGCCACCAGCCGATGGCAACGGCGACCACCAGCAATGCAAGTAGCAAGGCATCGAACATCTAGCTGGGTTCCTCCGGTCGGTCCCTTGGCTAAGGGTGTTCCTTGAGCTCCTGGACACGCAACTGATCGAGCTCCTTGCGCTGTTGGCGGTTGAGGCGGTGGGCGCGGGAGAGAGAAGTGCGCAGCCGTAGCCACACTCCCAGCATTGCCAGCATTCCCAGCACTACGCCACACACCAGTGCTGCAAGCAGCCATACGGAAAGCGATATCGCAGGCAGTTCCAGCCAGATCAGGTTGAGCGGTACCGTCTGTTGATTATTGACCGCAAAGAGTATGCCGACCAGCAGCACTGCGAGCAGAATGACGGCGAGAATCAGGCCTTTTAGCCAACGCATGGGTCACTCCCTTTATGGGTGTCGTGGGTTTCGATAACTGGTTTCGAAAACCGGGCAGCTTCAGTAGCCGAGGGCGCGGCTGGCATCGACTTGCTCGCGGAGTTCTTTGCCGGGCTTGAAGTGTGGCACGAACTTTCCGTCCAGGGCGACCGGGTCGCCGGTTTTAGGGTTGCGTCCGACTCGCGGCTCACGGTAGTGCAGGGAAAAACTGCCGAAGCCCCTGATCTCGACCCGTCCGCCGTCGGCCAGGGTATCGGTGATGTCATCGAGTATCAGGCGAACCGCCGCTTCGACCTCTTTGGTCGAAAGCTCGGGGTGTCGCATGGCGATCTGTTCGATCAACTCGGATTTGGTCATCGCATCGTCTCCAGGCGGTTCCCGGTCCGGTAGGAGCCGGGGCACTCTTGTTCTCTCGTCAGCATACTGCGTAAAACGTGATAAAACAACGCACTACGACCATGGTCAAGCAGTGGGACAATCGCTGCCATGAAGACCCTGCGTGGGCACTGTTTCTTGGGTATACTGCGCTTCCATGCACTCAGCTACCGAGGTCGACGTTGAGCGAAGCTACTACCACTGATGCCGCTGCCCTGCGCAAGCGGCTCTATTGGCACTCCCGGCGCGGAATGTGGGAACTCGACCTGTTGTTGATCCCTTTTCTGGAACACTGCTATGACCAGCTTGAGGCTGATGATCAGGCGGCTTATCGCGCCATGATCACAGGTGAGGATCAGGATATGTTTGCCTGGTTGATGCAGCGTGAGACGCCACCCCCCGAGTTTGTGCGCATCGTTTCACTGATACAGCAGCATGCCGGCAACGCCGATAACGATCCCCGTCGCCCCGTCTAGAGCGAGTTGGTGCAGCCAGTTCTTGTTGGCAACGCTGGTCGTTGCGGCAGTGTTGCATGCCGGCCCCGGGTGGCTAGCGCTACCAGCCCTCATTTGGCTCGTGCTACTGAGCGGGTGGCTATGGTGGAGACAGCCGCAGGGCGAACTGCAGGTTCAGCTCGAAGCGGACGGAACGCAGCGCTGGCTGTGGCGTCCTGCTGCAGCGAAGCAAGCGCAGCCATTCGAACTGCGTTGTTTCTATCTGGGCCCCTGGTTGGTGGGGCTGGCCGTCAATCGACGCCGGCTATGGCTCTGGCCCGATAGTGTCCCGCCGGGGGCCTTGCGCCAACTGCGTCGGGCACTGCTTCAGCAGAGCGCATCAATAACGCCCACGCGGTAGGTCGGCCAACAGACGTCGAGAAGGGTGCGGGGCAATTTCACTTGTACTGTAATGACGGCAATCGGTGTTGTAGTGCAAACCGCACGACTCCCGGCGCAGGCGTGCCGACATGACGCTCAAGCGTGCCAAGCGTACCGCATGCCACACGCTAGACAGCGCAACACTGGATGTGGCGTTGTCGATTATGCTGCGTATTTCCTCTCCTATCTCATCCAGCTGTCGCGCAGCCAAGTCGAGCCCGCTATCGTGACGTACGATAGCAGCGTAGCGGCCCATGACTTCACCGATATGCTGGCGCCACCGGTATACACGCTCTGCTTCAATGGGCAGGGAGCCGATGCTGCGCGTAGTGATGAGGTCATCCGTTGTCGTGAAAGAAGGCGTTGCGCCGCCGCTCGTGGCCAGTGCGGCGGCACAGCTGCGGGCAAACACCAGGCACTCCAGTAACGAGTTGCTGGCCATGCGGTTGGCGCCGTGCAGGCCGGTGCAGGCAACTTCTCCGATGGCATAAAGGTGAGGCACACTCGAGCGTGCGTCGAGATCTGTGGCGATGCCGCCACAACTGTAATGGGCAGCAGGCACCACAGGGATCGCCTGGCGCGTGATATCCAGGCCACGACCCAGGCAGTGGGCATAGATGGTGGGGAAATGTTGCCGAATGGCGGTGGCACCAAGGTGCGTTACGTCAAGCAGTACATGCGACGCACCGCTACGCTGTATCTCCGCGTCGATGGCGCGTGCCACGATATCGCGTGGCGCCAGCTCGGCACGTGGATCCAGAGCCGGCATGAAACGCTGCCCATCGCTGTTGAGCAGGCGTCCCCCTTCGCCCCTGACGGCCTCGCTAATCAGAAATGGCGGACCTCCGGGGTCGTAAAGGCAGGTGGGATGAAACTGCTGGAACTCCAGGTTCATCAGCTCGGCACCCAGCTCGGCAGCCATGATCATGCCTTCGCCACTGGCCGGTAATGGGCTGGTCGTGTGGCGATAAAGACCGCTGGCCCCGCCCGTCGCCAGTACGGTATCGCTGGCGACCAGCATGTGTATCCGGCCCTGCCTATCCACGCCGCGGGCACCACGGCAGCGGCCCTCACCATCAGCGAGCAGATCGATGGCGAAAAGATCATGGTGGATGGTAATGGCCGCATGGGCCTGGGCATGTTGCATCAACGTATCGATTACAGCACGGCCGGTAGCGTCTTCGGCGTGAATGATGCGTCGGGCGCCATGGCCACCTTCGCGGGTCAGATGATAGGGGTAGCTTGCTGTAGGACTGTCGTCAGGGGTGAAGGGGACGCCCAGGGAGAGCAACCAGGCAATGGCGGCAGGACCCTGTTCGACGGTGAAGCGTACGGCGCGTTCGTCACATAGCCCGTCGCCGGCCACCAGGGTGTCGGCCACATGGGCATCGATGTCATCTTCAGGGGAGAGTACAGCGGCGATACCGCCCTGAGCCCAGCGACTGGCACCCTGGCCATCCTTAACCGGGTTCAGCAGGGTGACACGCCGTGTTGCCGCAATATGCAGCGCCAGGGTCAGGCCGGCGGCGCCACCGCCAACAATGAGTACATCATGTTCACTGCGCACCGCGCTCAAGTTCATGGGCAGTCTCTCTGACTGCTCAATGTCCATGCGAGCGCAACTCGCAGAGGCTTTGAGGCGCTCACCCAGCACTTTGACAGTCGATCAGTCTGGTGTGTTGGAAAGAGGCGCAATACTAGCATGCAGTTTGCGGTCAGTCGCGGTGATATTGCAGGTGTCACGCGACAAGCCAAAGCTCGGCTGGACCGCTGTATGCGAAGCAAAAAAGCCCGGTCATTGCTGACCGGGCTGCAACACATGCTTCCTTGATCTACCTGCCTCGGGCATCCTGCCCAAGCATCCCTTGGTTCTGAGCGTTCCATCGCACGGTCTTCCATGTCGGACATTCCGTTGTCCGATGTCTGTACTGTAGTCGAATAAGTCCAAAGGCGGTTTGATGTATGTTATCGGTGAAGGCAGAAAAAGTGGGGCCGTTAACGCGATACCCAGAGAGGCTGCTATCTGAAAAGAGCGCGGGCAGAGGAGAGTTACCGATAGGATGACAATAAGGTATTGATATACTTGGTGCCCGGAGCCGGAATCGAACCGGCACGGTGTAACCACCGAGAGATTTTAAGTCTCTTGCGTCTACCTATTTCGCCATCCGGGCGGCATGGTTTGGAGCAGGCCGTAATACGAAGATAAAAGAAAAGAGTGGAGGCTGGAGTCGGAATCGAACCGGCGTACACGGAGTTGCAGTCCGCTGCATGACCACTCTGCCATCCAGCCTCGTTGAATCATTGGAGCGGGAAAGGAGATTCGAACTCCCGACCCTCGCCTTGGCAAGGCGATGCTCTACCACTGAGCTATTCCCGCTTGACTCGAGTGCGTAGTTTACGGATTTATTCGGCATTGTCAATCACTTGATGACATGGTGGTCGATGTCAGCAACTACATGGCGCGTGACAAGTGAGGCCAGGCAGCCCGCAAGTACATGACCATTGACCATAATGTCATGACGGCAGCGATATGTAGCGTTACCACGCCCAGCAGCGAGAGTGTCGCACCCGGGGGAAATGCCAGCAGTAGTAGCAGAGCAACCATCTGTAGAGCAGTCTTGACCTTGCCCAGCCAGGAAACCGCAACGTTGCCGCGCTTGCCCATTTCCGCCATCCATTCACGTAGTGCCGAGATCACTATTTCGCGGCCAATGATGACTAGCGCCGGCAAGGTCAACCATACTGTGTCATAGAGTTCGATGAGCAGGGCCAGTGCCACGGCTACCATCAGTTTGTCAGCTACCGGATCGAGAAAGGCACCGAAGGGAGTGGATTGGTTCCAGCGGCGTGCCAGATAGCCATCCAGCCAATCGGTCACCGAGGCGAGTGCAAACAGCCCGGCTGCCAATGGCATGCTCCAGGCATAGGGCAGATAGAAGAACATCACTAGCAGTGGAATAAAGGCGATTCGTGCCAGCGTCAGAATGTTGGGGATGTTCATCTGGTTGGAATCCTTACCGAATGGAGCGGGCGGAGTGGTTACATTCTATCTGTCCTGAGCGTTCTCATCCATGCAGAGCACGATGAATGGTTTCGGCAAGGGCGGCACTGATTCCCGGAACCCGGGCCAGCTCTTCACGACTCGCCTGCTTGACCCCTTGCAGCCCGCCAAAGAAGCGCAGCAGTTCGCGGCGTCGTTTGGGGCCGATACCAGCAATACCTTCCAGTGTTGAGCTGCGGCGGGCTTTATCACGCCGATTGCGGTGGCCGGTGATGGCGAAGCGGTGAGCTTCGTCACGAATGTGCTGAATCAGGTGCAGTGCCGGGGAGGTTGCCGGGAGGTCGAGAGAGCGTTCTGTCGTCTCGATAAACAGGGTTTCAAGGCCGGCCTTGCGTGTAGTGCCCTTGGCTACGCCGAGTAACAAAATAGAGTCCAGCTGTTGCTGAGGCAGCCCGGTTTCCATGAGCACTTCGCGAGCCAGGTTGAGCTGGCCCTTGCCGCCATCCAGCAGCAAAATATCGGGTGTTGCTCCCTCACCGTCTGCAAGGCGGCGAAAGCGCCGGCTGAGTGCCTGACGCATGGCGGCGTAGTCATCTCCGGCGACAATGCCTTCGATATTGTAGCGCCGATAGTCCGATTTACGTGGACCGCCATGGTCAAAAACCACGCAGGAAGCCACTGTGGCTTCGCCGTGACTATGACTGATGTCGAAACATTCAAGTCGCCCCGGTGGAGTGTCGAGGCCCAGGGCTTGCTGCAGTGATGTAAAGCGGCGCTTCAGCTCGCCATGGCTGGCAACGTGACTGGCCAGCTGCTGTTCAGCATTGGTTCTGGCCAGTTCGAGCCACTGACTACGGTGGCCGCGCACCCGGCTGGCAACGCGCACACGCCGTTCGGCACGGCTACTTAGCGCGCTTTCAAGTACCGTGCTGTCGGGTAAGGGGAGGGCGGTGAGCACTTCCTGTGGAATTTCGCGCTCCTGTCCTAGATAGAACTGGCTGACAAAGTCTCCAAGCAGTTCACCGGCAGCCAGGCCCAGGCTGTTGTCGGGGGTGTGGTGGCGCGCACCCAGAAGGCGACCCTGGCGTACTGTCAGTACAGAAATACAGGCGACACCTTCACCCTCAGCCAGGGCAAAGACGTCCGCATCGCCACCTTCTGTATCCACGAACTGGCGTTGTTGGAGCTGACGCAGATGTTGAATCTGATCGCGCAAGCGGGCGGCATCCTCGAAGGCCAGGCTGCGACTGGCGGCTTCCATGGCCTCGGTCAGCTCCGTCGTAACCTGTTCGCTACGCCCTGCCAGGCACATCACGGCGTGTTCCAGGTCACGGCGGTAGGCTGCCTTACTGATATATCCTACACAAGGTGCACTGCAGCGCTCGATCTGGTATTGCAGGCAAGGCCGGGTGCGATGGGCGAAGACGCTATCCTCGCAGTTGCGGATACGAAAGATTTTCTGCATCAGTGACAGGCTCTCACGTACGGCCCCACTGCTGGGATAGGGTCCCAGATAGCGTCCATCCCCATGCCGCCGACGTGTGCGTTTATATTCCAGGGCTGGATAAGGATGGCGGTCGCTGACAAAAATGAAGGGATAGGATTTGTCGTCGCGCAGCAGAATATTGTAGGGCGGCCGTTGCTCCTTGATCAGGGTCTGTTCAAGGAGCAACGCCTCGATTTCACTACGCGTTACCGTGACCTGAATATCCGCGATGCGTGCGACCATGGCTTGGGTCTTGGCATTGAGTGTGCCGCGAAAGTAGCTGCTAAGGCGTGCTTTCAGGCGTTTGGCCTTGCCCACGTAAAGGGTCTCGCCATGCGAGTCCAGCATCCGGTAGATCCCCGGGGACTGAGTAAGGTTGGCGAGAAATTGCCGTGCATCAAAAGAAGTCATGGTGTCCAGAAAGTGCCGCGATGCCCTGCAGAATATCAGAAGCAGGGGCTCAGGCGGTGGTTTCGAATCCTTCTACCAGGCCATGTTTCAATCCCAGGTGCGTCAGCTCGACATCCGTCTGGACCGCGAGTTTTTCGAAGATCCGATAACGGTAGGTGTTGACGGTCTTGGGACTGAGAAATAAACGATCCGAAATCTCGGCGACACGCTGGCAGTTGACGATCATCATGGCCACTTGCAGTTCACGCTGGGATAGTTGATCAAAAGGGTTCTCTTCCGAATCGAACTTCGCCAGGACCAGGCGTTGGGCGATGTCGGGACTGATGTAGCGTTGGCCGGCGAAGACATTGCGGATGGCATCGACCATATCGGCAACCCGCGTGTCCTTGCTGATGAACCCGCTGGCTCCGAACTCCAGCATGCGTTGGGCAAAATTTTCTTCCAGAAAGCCAGTGACGGCCAGTACACGCACGTCAGTGCTATTGCGCAGGATCTTGCGCGTCGCTTCGAGGCCGCCTATACCCGGCATGCGCATATCCATCAGGATTACGTCGGGCTGCAGCTGGCGGCTCAAGGTAACTGCTTCCTCACCGCTGGCAGCTTCGCCCAGTACGGCTATGCCTTCTTCACTTGCCAGTATGTGAGCGAGGCTAGTCCGCACCAGGTGGTGGTCATCGACAATAAGCACCTTGATCAAGGCTGTATTTCCTCGTAGACGAGCTGGCGGCAGCGGACTGAGACCACCGCGTTGTTGAAAGATCCATTGCGCCTCCCGCCGGGAGGTGCGACAACTATTCCGCAAGCTTGCCATAGTCCCTTTTGCGAGGGAAATTCCACCTTTACACGCTGTGATTCCTCTTCTGTTTTTGCTCCAGTTTCCGCTTGGCTACGTAGCGCTTGACGAAAGGGCAGGTGGTGAGTAAGATTCGCCTCGTTCTCGTGGTTGGAGAGCGGTGTGGGGCCTTAGCTCAGCTGGGAGAGCGCAACACTGGCAGTGTTGAGGTCAGCGGTTCGATCCCGCTAGGCTCCACCATTTCTTGCGTCCCATTCGTCTAGTGGCCTAGGACACCGCCCTTTCACGGCGGGAACAGGGGTTCGAACCCCCTATGGGACGCCACTTTGCATTTTTCTTGTCCAATCCTGCCTAGCCTCTGTCCTCGGACGCCTCTGTTTCAATGCCGCCCCGGCGTGTACAGCCAGCCTGTTTCTGTCGCACTTTTGAGACGCAAGAAGGGTGAGAAAATACTTCTGCTAAGGATGCTTGCAGTCGTGTCCAGTTACTTGGAAAAGGCTCTATAAGCAGTATTTCAGGCTTGACTTGTCCACTTTTCTTCTATTTCTCAATGGTTACGGGCGCCAAGCAGGGCAATGGACCCGAGTTGGTAGCTGTTTAGAAAAATTCATATAATTCAACAACTTATTTTTGATCAAAAAACAGCCAATCTAAGGCTAAGCCGCTTTCTACGGCGATTAGGTGATGTTTTTTTGTGGTTGTGAACAGGGTTATCCACAGATTGT
>DXFC01000137.1 GCA_019114645.1 Candidatus Halomonas stercoripullorum | reverse complement strand
GACGATGTGTGGTGATGACAGGCGTTGCCTGCGGCTGCGTCTGTTGTGGGTGTTGAGCCTTGTCGGCGTGCTGTTTACCGCCGTGGTGATCCTGATTGGGGTCTGGACACGCCTGGTGGATGCCGGCCTGGGGTGTCCCGACTGGCCGGGCTGCTACGGTCGCCTGGTGGTGCCGGATGCGGAGCGGGCCATGGTGCACACCCCCGAGGCACCGCTGGAAGCTTTCAAGGCATGGGTCGAGATGATCCATCGCTATGTGGCCTCGACGCTGGGCCTGCTGGTGATTGCCTTGCTGGTGCTGGGAGCGTGCTATCGGCGGCGGGCGGGGTATCCCTGGCGGGCCAACCTGGCGCTACTCGGTGTCATCCTGCTGCAGGGAGCGTTTGGTGCCTTTACCGTCACCCTCAAATTGTGGCCGCAGGTGGTGACGCTGCATCTGCTGGGCGGGCTCTCGGTACTGGTGCTGTTTCTGTGGCTGCATTTGCGCCTGCGGCGCTTTGTCCAGAAGGGTGTGTTGGTAGAGCGCGCGGAGTCGGGGGCTAAAACGAGCACGCCGGGCCCGCGACGGCGCTTGAGCCCGTGGTGGGGGGTGGCGATGCTTATGCTGGTATTGCAGCTGGCGCTGGGTGGCTGGGTGTCGAGCAATTACGCCGGTATTGCCTGCCAGGGTTTCCCCACCTGCAACGGACAGTGGTGGCCTGACATGGACTGGAGCGAAGGTTTTCATCTGACCCAGACAGTAGGGCCGAATTACCTGCATGGCCAGCTACATGCCGATGCACGTACGGCGATACAGGTGGGGCACCGCCTGGGTGCATTGCTGCTGGGGCTGGCGCTGGCGGGCCTGGCGGTGCGTTATTGGCGCGAAACCACCCTGCGGCCATGGCTGGCCGGGTTGCTGGTGACCTATGCTGTTCAGGTGGGGATGGGAATCGCCAATGTACTGCTGTGGCTGCCGCTATGGCTGGCGCTGTTGCATACGGCGGGGGCGGTGGCATTGGTGATGCTGTTGGTGCTGGCGATCTGGCATTGGCAGGAAACGGTTCCGGTGACCTGTTCAACGCGACGCAAGAAGGAGTGGGTACATGTCTAACGCGCTGCTGAAACGTACGGGTGAGCCACGCCTGGCGTGGGCTCAACTGGTCGGTTCCGGCTGGGGTTGGCGGGATCTGCTTACGCTGTGCAAGCCCCGGGTCGTCGCCGTGATGCTGGTGTGCTCTCTGGTGGGGATGGCGTTGGCCACGCCGACGCTGCCCGACCTGTCGGTGGTGGTGTTCGGCCTGACGGGGATCGGGTTGGCGGCCGGGGGAGCGGCGGCCTTTAACCATGTGGTTGACCGGCGTCTCGATATGTTGATGTTGCGTACCGCAAGGCGGCCTGTGGCCAGCGAGCGAATGCCGGTCGTGTTGGCGCTGGCCTGGGCCACGTTGCTTTCCATCGCCGGGATCGGTTTGTTGCTGTGGCAGGTGAATGCGCTGACGGCGTGGCTGACGCTGGGGTCCTTGATCGGCTATGCCTTGATCTATACCGCTTTCCTTAAACATGCCACGCCGCAGAATATCGTTATCGGTGGCGTGGCGGGTGCGGCACCGCCGATGCTGGGCTGGACTGCAGTGACGGGCCAGTTGGGGCCGGAGCCGCTGCTGCTGGTGTTGATCGTGTTTGCCTGGACGCCGCCGCACTTTTGGGCCCTGGCGATTCACAAGCGCGATGAATATGCGCGTGCCGAAGTGCCGATGCTGCCGGTGACCCATGGCGAAGCCTTTACCCGTTTGCAGGTTTGGTTGTATGGCTGGCTGACTGTGGCCGTGACGCTACTGCCGTTTGTTATCGGCATGAGTGGGGCGGTTTACCTGGTGGGCGTGACGGTGCTCAACGTCCGCTTCATGGTCTGGAACTGGAGAGTGTGGCGTGGTGTGGACCCCAAGGCTCCCCTGGCGGCGTTCTGGTTCTCGATCCGCTACATTCTCGGGGTGTTTGGCGTGTTGTTGCTGGACCATTATGCAAGGTTATGGGTGCTCTAGTGCCGAGGGCGATGTGTCGGGGCTGATCAGGTACAATCGCCGAAAATTCAGCCTATGGAGCCCCTCATGACGATGACAACGGCACTTGTTCTGCTGGCCTTGGGCACAGTCATCATCATTGGCCTGGCGGTCTATGCGTTCAGGCTCTGGAAAGAAGTACGCCGCCGTCAGGCTTTTCATGAGGACGAGTTGCGCCGTGCCCATGAGAACTGCCTGGAGAACCTGCAAATCGTGGCGTCTGCGTTGGTACAAGAGCAAGTCGATATTACCGAGGGGGCCTGGCGCTGCAAGCTGTTGCTCGACATTCTTGATCCCCAGCTCATTGAGCGGCCAAGCTTCCAGCCTTTTGGCGAGGTGTATCGTCGCACCCGGCATTTACATACCCACTCGGCACGCCAGAAACTCTCGCCGCGTGACCGCATGCGTGAAGATCGTGAACGGCTGACGGTAGAAGCCGAGTGGCGGGAGCCTGTGTTACAGGCCGCACAAGCCGCTTTACAGTTCCATAAAAATTGGCCCAATAGTCTTCACTAGCCGTGACTAACCTGACTAGCGGTGTTTAAACGCTATACAGCAGGCCGCTACCGCGCTATGTTTGCGACGCTGCGTTGAGTTGCAGATGATGCTGATTGGTTGTTTCCGGGTGATTTCAGTTACACAATCACTTGAGTCAGGCCATTAACAACCTACAATTGTAGTCGTTGGGTCAATGAATGTCCTGACCCTCGGGGCTGCGGCCTTGGGTTTGCAGCCTTGCCCCGGGAAAAAAATTCAAGAAGGAGTCTTGTAATGAAAAAATCTACGACTGGCTTGCTGTTGGGTTCTGCACTGGTGATCGGCCTCTCTGGCTGTGCCACCGACTTTCAACGTGGTGGAGAGCGAGCGGGCGGTACCGCCACGGCTTCCACTTCTACCGATAGGGCCTGGTATCAGCAGCCGGTAGTGTGCGGCCTGGCCGGCGGCCTGATCGGTGGTTCCATCGGCTACGCCGTCAGCGGCGAGTCCGATGAGGATGCAGGTGCGGCAACGGGTGCTGTGGCGGGTGCTGCCGTTGGCGGTCTGCTGTGTGCCGATCGTACACCTGAGCCTGCTCCGGTCGCCGAGCCCGAGCCGATGCCTGAGCCCGAGCCGGCTCCGGTTACCGAGTTCGAGACGGTCACCCTGGATAGCGAAGTCACCTTCGCGTTCGATTCCGACGAGATCCGTCCCGGAGCGCACCATACGCTGGATGGCGTTGCCACCACGCTGCGTGACAACCCCGATCTGCGTGTGCGCATCGAAGGTCACACCGACTCGGTGGGTTCAGCTCAGTACAACGAAGGCCTCTCACAGCGTCGTGCCGACTCTGTGCGTGACTTCCTGAGCAGTCGCGGTATTGCCGATCACCGCATGACGACGCGTGGCTACGGTGAGAGCCGTCCGGTCGCGACCAACGAGACTGACGAAGGACGTGCGCAGAACCGCCGCGTCGAGATCGTCAACTGGGACTGATCCCACCGGATCATCCAGTAGTGTTATACAAGAGTGTTGTGCAAGGGCACCTACGGGTGCCCTTGTTCTTTTCAGTCTGGCTCCACATTTCAGCATGGCATCCACTGGGCCGATTCTGGTAGGCTAGTCGGCTGTCGCAAGCTGTGTTTTTCTCGTAATTTCTTCATTCGCCACATGTCTTCACTCGCAACACGTGATCCCTGGTATGGATCACCACTGTGCAAAGGATCCTTTACATGCCCATCGTGACCCTGCCGGATGGCAGCCAGAGAACCTTCGACGAACCCATCAGCGTGATGCAACTGGCCGAATCCATCGGCCCCGGCCTGGCCAAGGCCTGTGTGGCCGGCAAGATCGACGGTGAACTCGTGGATGCCGCCGATCTCATTGAACGTGATGCAAAAGTCGCGATCATCACCGCACGCGACCCCGAAGGGCTGGAGATTATTCGCCACTCTTGCGCACACTTGATTGGGCATGCCGTCAAGCAACTTTACCCCGAGGCCAAAATGGCGATCGGGCCGGTGATCGATGACGGCTTTTACTACGACATCGACTTCGGCCATTCGGTGACCCCGGATGATCTGGCCGCTATCGAAGCCCGCATGCAGGCCCTGATCGACACGGAATACGACGTGGTGCGCGAGTACGTCACGCCAGAGCAGGCGATGCAGACGTTTCAACAGCGCGACGAGCCGTACAAGCAGGAGATTGTGAGCGGGATTCCGTCCGGCGAGACCATCCGTCTTTATCACCACCAGGAATACACCGATATGTGCCGGGGGCCACACGTGCCCAACACCCGGCATCTCAAGGCGTACAAGTTGACCAAGCTGGCGGGCGCCTACTGGCGTGGTGATTCCAGCAAGCCAATGCTGACCCGCATTTACGGCACCGCCTGGGCTGACAAGAAGCAGCTCAAGGCGTATCTGCAGCGACTTGAAGAGGCGGAGAAGCGGGATCACCGCAAGCTGGCCAAGCGCATGGATCTTTTCCACTTGCAGGAAGAGGCGCCGGGCATGGTGTTCTGGCATCCCAACGGCTGGACGCTCTATCAGGCACTGGAGCAGTATATGCGCCGGGTCCAGATCGAACATGGGTATCAGGAAATTCGTACGCCGCAGGTGGTTGACCTGTCGTTGTGGAAAAAGTCGGGGCACTGGGAGCACTACAGTGAGCTGATGTTTACCACCGAATCGGAAAAGCGTGATTACGCGGTGAAGCCGATGAACTGCCCGTGTCACGTGCAGGTGTTCAATCAGGGGCTCAAGAGCTACCGTGATTTGCCGCTGCGTCTGGCGGAGTTCGGCAGTTGTCACCGTAATGAGCCCTCGGGTTCGCTGCATGGCTTGATGCGGGTGCGCGGCTTTACCCAGGATGACGCCCACATTTTCTGTACCGAGAAGCAGATACAAAGCGAGGCCGAGGCCTTTATTGCCTTGACCCTGCAGGTGTACCGCGAGCTGGGCTTCGATGAGGTTGAGCTGAAACTGTCGACGCGCCCCGAGGATTTCATGGGTGAGGCGGCGCTGTGGGAGCGTGCCGAGAGCGGGCTCGAGGCGGCGCTGAATGCCACTGGACTGAAATGGGAACTGCAGCCGGGAGAGGGCGCTTTCTATGGTCCCAAGATCGAGTTTGCGCTGCGCGATTGCCTCAATCGAGTATGGCAGTGCGGTACCTTGCAGCTCGATTTCAACCTGCCGGGACGCCTGGGTGCGCAATATGTCGATGAAGATGGCGAGCGCAAGACGCCGGTCATGCTCCACCGTGCTATCCTGGGTTCCTTCGAACGCTTTATCGGTATTCTGATCGAGCACTATGCTGGTGCCATGCCGTTGTGGCTGGCGCCGGAACAGGCAGTGGTCATGACGATCACCGATTCCCAGCGCGAATTTGCCATGAATCTCGAACAACGCCTGCAAAAAATTGGCGTTAGAGTCAAGGCAGACTTGAGGAATGAGAAGATCGGCTTTAAAATCCGCGAACATACATTGCAGAAGATCCCTTATCTTCTGGTCGTGGGTGATAAGGAAGTCGAAGCTGACTCGGTTGCCGTGCGAACACGTAGCGGCGAGAACCTGGGCACTATGTCGGTTGACGCTTTCATCGAGCGTGTTCAGGCGGAAGGCCTCTGACTGGGTAACCTGAAACGAGCGGACCACGGCATCGTTAATTAACGGAACGGAGACGGAACGATCAAGCGAAGCAGCCAGCGCGGACGTCCACAGGACAAGCGCCCCCCAATGAATGACCGGATCACGGATAACGAAGTACGCCTGATCGGCAGCGATGGCGAGCAGCTGGGGGTTGTTCCCACCAGCGAAGCGCTTGAGCGCGCCGAGGCGGAAGGTCTCGATCTGGTTCAGATTTCCAATGCCGATCCGATCGTCTGCAAGATCATGGATTACGGCAAGTTCGTCTTCGAGCAGAAAAAGCAGAAGGCGGCACAGAAGAAGAAGCAGAAGCAGATTCAGGTCAAGGAAGTCAAATTCCGGCCTGGCACCGACGAGGGCGATTATCAGGTCAAGCTGCGTAACCTGACACGTTTCCTCGAAGGTGGCGACAAGGGCAAGGTCACGCTGCGTTTCCGCGGCCGTGAGATGGCGCACCAGGACATCGGCCGCAAGCTGATGGAACGGATCGCTGCGGATCTGGAAGATATCGGAGCCGTAGAGTCTTTCCCGAAAATGGAAGGGCGCCAGATGACGATGATTGTTGCCCCCAAGAAGAAGTGATCCGCAGGCCAGGTCAACGGGTGGTCGGTGCAAGCCGGCCACAGGCCCCGGATTTTCTAAAAAACTCGAGCGGAGTGTATCTCATGCCGAAAATCAAAAGTAATAGTGGCGCTGCCAAGCGCTTCAAGAAGACGGCCAACGGCTTCAAGCACAAGCAGTCGTTCCGTAGCCACATCCTGACCAAGAAGTCGACCAAGCGTAAGCGTCATCTGCGTGGTACGAAGTTGATCCACGATGCCGACAAGGCACTGATTCAGCGCATGCTGCCGAATCTGTAAACCCTTGGTTGCCATTTAACGTCAGGAGTAAGCTATGACTCGTGTCAAGCGTGGTGTCGTCGCTCGTCGTCGTCACAAGAAAGTTCTCAAGATGGCCAAGGGTTACTACGGTGCCCGTTCACGCGTTTTCCGCGTGGCCAAGCAGGCTGTCATCAAGGCCGGTCAGTATGCCTATCGTGACCGTCGCCAGCGCAAGCGTCAGTTCCGTGCCCTGTGGATTCAGCGTATCAACGCCGGTGCTCGTCAGCACGGTCTGTCCTATAGCCGCTTTGTCGGTGGTCTGAAAAAGGCCGGTATCGAGATCGACCGTAAGGTTCTGGCGGATCTGGCGGTTAACGAAAAAGCGGCTTTTGCTGCCATCGTCGAGAAGGCCAAGGCTGCCCAGTAAGTGTCATGACTGAAGGTATCGGCCGGTTCGCCGGTATTGCCTGATGCCGGATCGTCGCAGGGGAAGAGCAGCCGCTCTTTCCCTGTTTTTTTGCTAGCAAGGTTAACGACTTCGGAGCTCAACGGATGGACCACTTACCGACACTGGTCACTGAGGCCCGCCAGGCCATTCAGGCCGCCGGGAGTATCGCGGCGCTCGAAGAGCTGCGGGTGCGCTATCTGGGCAAGAAAGGTGAAATTACCGCTCAGCTCAAGGGGTTGGGCAAGCTGCCGGCAGAGGAGCGTCCTGCTGCGGGTGAGCGTATCAACCAGGCCAAACAGGCCCTGTCGGACGAGATTGATACCCGGCGCCAGGCGCTGAATGCCGCTGCCCTTGAGGCCCAGCTGGCCGCGGAACGTATCGATGTGACCCTGCCCGGGCGTGGGCAGGCGAGTGGAGGTCTGCATCCGGTGACACTCACGCTGGAGCGTATCGAGAGGCTGTTCAGCCGGATCGGTTATGACGTTGCCGTGGGCCCGGAGGTCGAAGACGATTACCACAACTTTGAAGCGCTCAACATTCCGGCGCACCATCCGGCGCGGGGCATGGCGGATACTTTTTACTTTGATGCCACCCGGCTGTTGCGTACCCACACCTCGCCGGTGCAGGTGCGCACCATGCAGTCGCAGACGCCGCCGATCCGCATTGTCTGTCCCGGGCGGGTTTACCGCAGCGACTCCGACCTGACCCACACGCCGATGTTCCATCAGGTAGAAGGGTTGCTGGTCGATGAGGGAGTCAGCTTTGCCGATCTCAAGGGCACCATCGAGGACTTTCTGCATGCGTTTTTCGAACGGGAAGACCTTTCAGTGCGTTTT
>DXFC01000136.1 GCA_019114645.1 Candidatus Halomonas stercoripullorum | reverse complement strand
AGGCGGGATTACCACGCCGATGGTGCCGCTGGCGGCGATCAGGCTGGCTGCCGCCGCCGGATCGTAGCCCTTGCGCTTGAGTTCCGGTACCAGGCTCGAACCCACCGCGGCCGTGGTGGCGGCGCCGGAACCGGAGATGGCGGCGAAGAACATGCCGGCACCCACCGAGACGATGGAAAGCCCACCTTTCAGGAAGCCGAATAGCGAATCGGCGAAGTCGACCAGGCGCTTGCTCACTTGGCCCTGGGCCATCAGGTCGCCGGCGAGGATGAACATCGGCACCGCGACCAAGGCAAAGGAGTTGATGCCCTGGAACATCTGCTGGGTCACCACCATCAGCGGCACGCCCTGAGCGTTGAGGGCGAGCAGCGTGCTGGCACCGATGGCGAGCGCGATCGGCACACCGAGCAGCATGAAAGCAAAAAACAGTACGAACAACAGAGCGGTCATGGCGGAGGCTCCTCTGCCGTACCGCTGCCGGTAGTACCCGCATGGGGGCCTTTGATAATGAGTTCGACAATATCGATCAAGGCATACCAGGCCATGATCGCGGCGGAGACAGGGATCACGGCATAGACGTAAGTCATTGACAGGCGTAACGAAGCCGAGCGTTGGAAGCTTTGCACCTGCATATAGCGATAGCCGATTACCACCAGCGCGAGCATGAAGCACAAGGCTACCGCTACCGCAGCGATGCGCGCCAGTTGTGCCAGGCGCAAGGGCAAGGCGTCGACGATGAAGGTGATGGCGATATGGCGGCCACGTTGAAAGGCCAGCGTGGCGCCGAGGAAAGTGATCCAGATCAGCAGGAAGCGCGCTACCTCCTCTGTCCAGCTCACTGCAGTGAAAAAGACCCGGGAGACGATCTGCAGCGTGATCACGCCGATCAACGCCGCCATACCCAGAAACACTATGGGCTGAATGACGGCGTCGAGAAAACGTTCGCTACGCTGCAGCAGGCCCGCGACGGCGTGCTGCGGAGAGCTCACTTACTTGATCGCCTCCTGAATGCGTGTCAGGTAGTCGCCAAACTGCTCCCCGTAGGTGTCATAGACGGGTTGAATGGCCGCCTGGAACGCCTCCAGGTCGGGATCCTCGACGATTTCCATGCCCGCGGTACGCAACTCATCAAGCTGGTCGGCTTCCATTTCAGCATTGATGCGGCGCTCGTACTCTGCAGCTTCCTGTGCAGCTTCAAGCAGAACTTCATGGGCTGCTTCGGGCAACTGGTTCCAGGCGGGCATACCCATGACAAAAAGCGCCGGAGCGTAGGTGTGGCGCGACAGCGTCATGTAATCCTGAGTTTCATGCAGATTGAACGAGTGAATGACGTTGACCGGGTTTTCCTGGCCGTCGATGGTGCCCTGCTGCATGGCGGTCAACGCTTCGGTCCAGGCCATGGGAATGGCGTTGGCCCCGAGCTCGCGGAAGGTATCGATATAGACGGGGTTTTCCATGACACGAATGCGCAGGCCATCAAGGTCTTCGGGACTGTGTACCGCACGCTGGCTATTGGTCAGGTTGCGAAAGCCGCGCTCGGCGTATGCCAGACCCTTGAGATTGACCTCGGCGAGCTTGTCGAGCAACTCCTGGCCAATTTCGCCGTCGAGTACCTCGTAAGCGGCTTCCGGCGAGGGAAACAGGAACGGCAACTCGAATACCGCCATTTCTTCCACAAAATTGGCCACAGGGCCGTTGGTAATCACACCCATGTCGACGGTGCCGATCTGCATGCCTTCCAGCAGAGTGCGCTCATCACCGAGAGAGGCGTTGGGGTAGAGATCGATGCTCACAGCCCCTTCAGTACGCTCGGCGACCAGCTCCTGGAACTTCACCGCAGCAATATGAAAGCCATCCTGCTCATTGACCACGTGGGCCAGGCGCAGAGTCACCGGATCCATGTCCTCGAAATCGGAAGCGTGGGCGGCGGAGGTCAATGCGAGGGCCACACTGAGTGCGAGCGTGCTGCGTGCAAACATTTTCATTATTGGTTTTCCTTTATTGGAGCAATCCGCTAGGGAGAATGCCCTAGACAAGTTGACGCGGTCAATTGTGCTTAGGCGTGCTTCAAGGCTTGCTCCAGAAGCTCGAAGCGCCCTGGCTCCAGAGCATCCTCTACCGCCGTGATACGCAAAATGTGGCCCAGGTCAGGGTGGGCGGGGCGAGCGATGAGTATGCCCGCTGCCAGTAGCTCCTGGTTGAGCCTGCCTGCCAGCCCGGCACTGGGCAGGCGCAGGGCAATGAAGTTGGTGGCGCTAGGTAACACCTCGGCGCCTAGTTGGCGAAAATGCCCGGCCAATGCTTCTCTACGCCGCTTTACGTCAGCAATGTGCGTCGTTACTTCGTCATGCCGGTCAAGCACGGTTTCAGCCACGGCCTGGGAAAGCGTGGAGACGGCATAGTGAATGCGCACCTTCATCATCATGGCGAGGGTTTCGGGCTCGGCAATGGCATAGCCGACACGTAATCCAGCCAAACCGTGTGCTTTTGACAGTGTGCGCAAGCGAATCACGCCAGGCAGCACCTCGCGACCGAAAGCCGAGTTCGCGTCGTCACGAAAGTCGTGATAGGCCTCATCAAGCAACAGCCAGCAATCCTGGGGTAGCGCTGCGCGTAGCTGGCGAATTTCATCATCACCATGTAGATGACCGCTAGGATTATCCGGGTTGGCGATATAAACCAGCCGGGCTCGATGTTCTTGGGCACTGGCCAGCAGTGCGTCAAAGTCAGGTGCCAGCAGCCCCGGGGCCTCTCGATAGGGACGCTCAACCAGCCGACAGCCTTGAGCCTGCGCGAAGTAGCCGAAGGTGGGGTAGGTGCCGCCCGCACTGACTACCGTACAGCCTGGGGTGGCCACGGTACGTAGTGCTAATGCGATCAAGCTGTCGGCGCCAGCATCCACCAGGGTAGCTTCCAGCGGCAACCCGTAAAGCGAAGCCAACCGCTGGCGCAGGCCCAAGGCTTCCGAGTCGCCATAACAGTAGACATGCTCGGTCATGGCATCGCCAAAGCGCTCACGCAATGCGCGGTGGGGCATATCCAGCCCCTCGTTGGAGCCCAGGCGGTGGGGGATCTCGCGGCCCATACGCCGCTCCAGCACCTTGATGCCGGGAAAGGGATTGTCCGGGCCGGGGCCGGTCAAGTAGTCAGCAAAGCGGGACATGAAAGACTCCTGTCAATGCACGTTTGCTGAACGGCACGCTCGGCCCGGCGTCCAGCATTAACGCTGCGGCATGGGGTAGCGTCGGTCGGCCTTGCCCGCCTTGACCACCTGGCCGGGAGTGGCATGGCCGACGAGCTCGGGCAGTGTTGCCGACACGGCAAGCAGGGCGTCGAGATCGACACCGGTCGTCACACCCATCTGTTCAAACATATGTACCAGATCCTCGGTACAAACGTTGCCGGTGGCGCCAGGAGCAAAGGGGCAACCGCCCAGTCCGCCCAGTGCCGCATCAAATCGCACGATCCCGGCCTGCCAGGCC
>DXFC01000135.1 GCA_019114645.1 Candidatus Halomonas stercoripullorum | reverse complement strand
CATGTCGCGCACGCTGCCCTTTGATCTGTCGCTCGCCGCAGAGCGGGTTGGCATTCTGCTCTTTGGCTGCATGGGGGCCTGTCTGCTGGCGCTGATGTACAGCGTGTGGCGGCTACTGCTGCTCAAGCGTGAAGTGCCGCCACGTCCGGCGCCTGAAGAGCGGCGGGTTGTGGCGCTGATGCTGGAATCTACCGTGATTGCGCTGTTCGTGAGTGGCGGTTATCTATTTGCCTTGCTGATCGAGCTGGATAATCCTTACTGGGTGCCGATCTCGACCCTGGCGATTTTGCAGGGCGCTACTTACCGCGCGGTTTGGCAGCGCAATGTGCATCGTATTTTCGGCACGGCCATCGGAATGGGGCTGGCCTGGACGATCTTCTCGCTTTCGCCCAATACCTGGACACTGGCCGTACTCGTCATCGTGCTGAGCTTCCTGATCGAAGTGCTGGTCACCCGCAACTATGGGCTGGCAGTCATCTTCATTACCCCGTTGACGGTGATATTCGCCGACTCAGCTCTGGCCGTTGCGGACACTAATAGCCTGATCCTGACGCGGCTGATCGACATCATGCTGGGTAGCTTGATTGGCTATGTGGGTGGCTGGGTGATTTATCACCCGCGTTTGTTCTACCGCCTGGAGCACTGGTTGGAGAAACGGCGGCCTGGTTAGCGCAGGCAGCATCCAGGGTGCATTGCTGTTACCGTAGTGGCATGCGTGGCGGCTGTTTTCGCTGCGCATGCAGATTCTTGTCCAGGGAGTACATCATGACCTTGCCGCTCTCCATTCTTGAACTTGTTCGTATTACCGAGCAGGGGAGTGCCCGTGAGGCGCTCAATAATGCGCGTGATCTCGCCGCCCATGCCGAGCGCTGGGGCTACCACCGTATCTGGGTGGCCGAACATCACAACATGCCGGGGATCGGCAGCGCAGCGACGTCGATTGTGATCAGCCATATCGCGGAAGGCAGCAACACCATTCGGGTTGGTGCCGGCGGTATCATGCTGCCCAACCATGCTCCCTATATCATCGCTGAGCAGTTCGGCACGCTGGAACAGCTCTACCCGGGCAGAATCGACCTGGGGCTTGGCCGGGCACCGGGAACGGACCAGAGCACACTGCGTGCCCTGCGGCGTTCACCGGGGAATGCCGAGCACTTCCCGCAAGACGTGCTGGAGCTTCAGGCTTACCTGGCACCGGTGGAGCCTGGTCAAGCCATGGAAGCCGTACCGGCTGCCGGTACCAAGGTGCCGCTGTGGATTCTGGGGTCGAGCCATTTTGGCGCGATGCTGGCCGCCGAGCTGGGGCTGCCTTACTCTTTTGCCTCGCATTTCGCCCCCCAGCTACTCAACGAAGCGCTGGAGCTTTACCGTAGCCGTTTCAAACCCTCGGAACAGCTGGATCGCCCCTACGCCATGGTAGGCGTTAATATCATCGCGGCGGATACCGATGAAGAAGCCCGGCACTTGGCCACCAGCCAGCAAATGGCGTTTACCGACATGTTCCGCGCCAAGCGTGGACTGCTGCAGCCGCCAATTGACGATATCGAGAGCTACTGGTCGCCGCGTGAGAAACAGCAGGTGATGTCGATGCTGGCCCGCTCTATTGTCGGCTCACCCGACACCGTGCGCGCAGGCATCGAAGCGCTGGTGGCCGAAACCGGGGCGGATGAACTGATCGTTGTTTCCGATATTTACGATCACGCCAAGCGGCTGCGCTCGCATGAGATTATTGCGGGGCTGGTGTAAGCCTGCAAAAAACGATTAATGGGGCGCTGTACCGCCAAGGAAGAAACTCACATGGCGCATAACGCACGCGTGGGCATCGGCGGGTAGTTTGCCAATGGGGTCAGCATGCCTTGCCTCAATGGTAGCGATTTTCACCGGGCGGACCACCGAGGGTGCCGGCAGACCCGCTTGGTCGGGGACCGGCACGTCGCCACTCCATGGACGGTTCGCCGCTGAGGTGATCATCACTACCCACAACAATGCCCCACCCTCACCGACAGGACCATCAGATACAACAAGGGCAGGCCGTCTTTGGCGTGTCTCGCGGTCGGTATAGGGGAAGGGCACGCGGATGATGTCGCCCTGCTCAAAGGTTGGCATACGCTTCTCTGTCCGCTTCGCTGTCCCATTCGGAGAAGGTGGCAAAAGGGTCGTCTACCGGTTCAGTGTCGCGCACGCGGGTCAGCACCACTTGGCCATTTTCGATGCGATAAGCGATTTCGTCGCCCTCATGTAGATTTAATGCCTTGCGAACTGCTTGCGGAATCGTCGTTTGCGCCTTGCTGGTCAGCTTGCTAGTGATCATCGAAGCCTCCTGAATGGCTAGTGTATCACTAGTGTAAGAAACTTCCTTACTTGGTTCCAGCAGCTTGGGGAGTGCGGTACTTTTCAAGAGGGGTGGCGCCCCCTTCAGGATTCGAACCTGAGGCCTTCCCCTTAGGAGGGGGACGCTCTATCCAGCTGAGCTAAGGGGGCTGCGCGGTTGCGCATTATACGGATTGGGCTCGGCAAGATAAACCGCTGTTGTTGCATGGAGCCTGCAGGCGGCTGGTGGGCAGGGTAGAATGCGCGGCATCTTTTCGATTCATTGATCCTGCAGGTTTCATGACCGATTCCACTCCCCTCTCGCCGGTTGGCGACCGCCACTTCAATGGCTTGGTCGAGAAGTTTGCCGGTAGCCTTTATGGCGGGCCGCGCGGTGCGTTGCGCCTGACGCTGCTCGATACGCTACTGCCAGAGATGCTCGACCTCGAGGCTCAGCCGGTCTTGGACGTGGGCGGTGGCCTGGGCCAGCTTTCGGCCTGGTTCGCCCGGCGGGGCCATGACGTTACGCTGCTGGAGCCGTCTGGCGACATGCTCGAACGGGCTCGACAAGTGCTCGGTGGGCAGTCGGTAAGCTTGGTTCAGGCGCCGTTGCAGGCGTTGCCTGATTGCGCGCCCGGCCCCTGGTCGCTTATCGCCTGTCACGCGGTGTTGGAGTGGCTGGGCGATCCGCGTGCGGCTTTCGCAACGCTGGCGCAGGCGCTCGCGCCGGGTGGTCAGCTCTCGCTGATGGTGTTCAATCGCGATGCGTTGCGCATGTCCAATGTGGTCAAGGGCAATCTGCAGAAGGCGCTGGATGACCGCCTGGAAGGGACTGGTCAGCGCCAGCGGTTGACACCGATTTCGCCGCTTTGTCACGATCAGATTGTTACTTGGAGTGCGGAGTGCGGCTTGTCGCTGCGTTCATGTGCCGGTATTCGTGTGTTTCATGATTACTTGCGCCATCCGCCCGCCAGCGATGCCGAGTGGCAGCGCCTGGTGGAGTTAGAGCGGCGTTATTGCCAGGCCGAGCCCCACTGGCGGCTGGGGCGCTATCTGCTTTATACGCTGGTCAAGGAGCCTGGTTTGGAAAAGGAGCCTGCCCGATGAGCGCCGAAACGCCGGCATGTCAGCTGCTTGAGCGCCAGGAGTTCGATTACCGTGGCTGGTGGTGGGTAGCGCCGCCCCGTGACTCCTGGCTGGAGAGCGGGCAAGGCACGCTACTGAGTGCGGATTGCAGCGTACGGCAGGCGTGGCGGGAGCGTGGCCGTCCGGTGTTTTCGCCGTTTGCTGGCAATTTTCCGGATGCGCTACCGGGTGCGGTGCTGTTTTGGCCCAAGAGCCATGCGTTTGGTGAGTGGTGGTTGCTGTGGCTATGTGCGAACTTGCCGCCGGGTACGCCATTGCAGTTGGTAGGCGAGAACCAGGGGGGCATCAAGCGTGTGCTCAAGGTACTGGCGGCGCTGGGGCTGGGTTGCCGCAAACGTGACAGTGCCCGGCGCTGTACGCTGTTCGAGACACGTCTGGACCGGGTGGGCATGGAGCCGGAGGCTGCCTGGAGCCGGTTTGAGGCGGAGGGGCTGACTCTGGTGAGCCACCCCGGTGTATTTGGTCACGGCAAGCTGGATGAGGGTACGCGGTTACTGCTTGAGCAGCTGGAGCAGGCGTTGCCCGGCCCGGAGCAGGCGCTGGACGTGCTGGATGTGGGGTGCGGCGATGGTGTGATCAGCGCCTGGCTGGCGCGACGCGGCCATGCGGTGACCGCCGTGGACGTGAGCGATTTTGCCGTGCAGGCCACCCGGCGCACCTTGGCGGCCAATGGCCTGGCAGGGCAGGTGCTGGCCAGCGATGTCTATGCGGCCCTGGGGGAGCAGCGCTTCGCGGTGATTGTGAGTAACCCGCCGTTCCATCAGGAACGCAACATCGACTACGGACCGGCGGGGCGGCTGATGCGTGAGGCTCCCGGGCGCTTGCAGCCGGGCGGCAAGCTTTTGATGGTGGGCAATGCGTTTCTGCCTTATCCCGATCTGCTGGAAGATGCTTTTGGCAGCTTCGACACCCTTGCCGATAACCGGCGTTTTCGGGTTTACCGGGCGCCGGGGGTGGGGTCCCGGTAGGTGATGTCGGTGATGATGTAGCGTGTTTCTCCCGCCGGCGCCATGACGCTGACCTCGTCGTCGAGGGGCTTGCCCAGCAGGGCGCGGGCGAGTGGGGCGTCAACGCTGATCCAGCGTTTGGCTGTGTCGGTCTCGTCGTGGCCGACGATACGAATCTGCATCTCTTCGCCTTCTTCGTCTTCCAGCGTGACGAAGGCACCAAAGTAGACCTTGTCAGTATCTGCCGGTAGTCGATCCACCACCTGGAGCTCGTCGAGACGCCGGGTGAGATAACGAATACGCGCGATAACCCGATTGAGCTCCTTCTTGTTATAGGTGTAGTCGGCATTCTCGCTGCGGTCGCCGAGGGCGGCGGCTTCTCCCACCTTGGCGGAAAGTGCCGGGCGCTTGACCCGTGAAAGGTGATCGAGAATGCCGCGCAGCCGTGCCGCGCCTTCGGCGGTAATCAGGTTGCTTTTGGCTTCCTGGCGCGGGTCCTTGGCGGGGTCGCGCCAGCGCGTCATGTTGCGGCCCTTCATGCCGTCGCTCTCCTTGTTTCATGGCCATGCGGAACCCGCCAACATACGCCATTCGTCGCTGAAAGGCAGCTACTGGCGGGCCTGGACGTTTTCAAACTGGCGAATCATACGAACGTTCGTTACATTGCTGGAGTACAACAAGCAATCACAATAAGCGTATATGTGAAGGAGTCAGGAGATGATTCGATCTAAATTGCTCGCCGCTGCCCTGGGTGCCGGTCTTATGCTCGCTCCCCTTGCGGCGCTGGCCTGGGAAGGTGAGGTGGCAGGGCTGGAGCGGCGTTGGGAGCAGATCACCACCCAGCAGGCGGAGGGTGAGCGGCG
>DXFC01000134.1 GCA_019114645.1 Candidatus Halomonas stercoripullorum | reverse complement strand
GCCCGCCGCCACCGCCGCAGCAGGTGGCATGATCCGGTGCTGGTCCCCGCGCGCTGCAAAGTGCGGCCGTATACCGGGGGTTACCTTGAGGAAGTCCTCACCACACAACTGCTTGAGCCGTTCAGCCTCCTGGGCCGAGCAAACCACTCCATGCAAACCGCAATCGCGGGTCAGCAATGCCAGTCGCTCAACGTGATCCGCCAACGCGCCTGCCACACCAAGCTCGGCGAGATCTTCCGTACCCATACTGGTCAATACAGTAACAGCGATCAAGCGCGTTTCCAGACCATGTCGCTCCAGACGTTCCCGCGCTGCCTCCATCATGCCTCGGCCCCCACCGGCATGCACATTGACCATCCACACCCCCAGCTCCGCCGCGGCCTGAACGGCTGCCGCCACAGTATTGGGAATGTCATGAAACTTGAGGTCAAGAAAAACCTCGAAACCGCGTCCATGCAGCGCTTCGATAACAGCGGGACCGCTACGGGTAAACAGTTCCTTGCCCACTTTCACCCGACAACGGGTCGGCTCAAGCCGGTCAGCCAGACACAGAGCGGCATCCAGAGAGGAATGATCAAGGGCAATGATCAAGGGTGAGTCACAAGTCACGTCGGCGCTCCAGCTGGGATCGATGAACGGGATTATATCAGGCCGGCGCGCCAGCTGATTGAATCCGCACTCTCTTACCTGAACGATTCTGAACTATGCTGATTTGTTAACGAACGGCGTACCTCATCATCTTTCATGCGGCGTCGTCTGCGACATACAACAATAGCTTGCTCTACGCCAGTGGACCGGGAGGACTCCATGACCAGCGAACAGCGCATCGTTCCTATCACTCTGCCTGATAACCGAGCCCTGCGTGTCGTAGAAAGTTTGTTGGATGGTTCGGGTGTGACCTTGAACGGTGATGCTCCCTGGGATCCGCAGATCTATCACCCCGACTTCTGTTCGCGCGTGTTACGCCATGGCACTTTGGGGCTGGGTGAGTCCTATATGGATGGCTGGTGGGAGTGTGAGCGTATCGATGAACTGGCCTGCCGCCTGCTCCAGCATGGCTTGGGTGAGCGTTCCCGTCACCCCTCCGAACGCTTGATGTATCGCCTGCAAGCCGGCCTGCTCAACTTACAAAGCAAAGCGCGTGCCTACATCGTGGGTAAAGCCCACTATGACCTGGGTAACGACCTTTTCGCCCAGATGCTCGACACCACCATGTGCTACTCCTGCGGTTACTGGAAAGATGCTGACGATCTGCACCAGGCGCAGTTTGCCAAACTCGAACTGGCGTGCCAGAAATTGGACCTGCGACCCGGCATGCGCGTCCTGGATATCGGCTGCGGCTGGGGTAGCTTCGCCGAACACGCCGCCCGACACCATGGCGTATCGGTCACGGGCATCACCATTTCCCGCGAGCAGGCGGAGCTGGCCCGGCAACGCTGCAGTGGCCTTCCCGTCGATATTCAACTCATGGACTATCGCGATCTCGCCGGGCGTTTCGACCGTATCGTCTCGATCGGCATGTTCGAACACGTAGGACATCGCAACTACGCTACCTACTTCCAGACAGTCGAGAGACTACTCGATGAAGAGGGGTTGTTTTTGTTGCACAGCATCGGCTCAAACAGCTCCGAAGTCAGCATCGACCCCTGGATCGATCGCTATATTTTCCCCAATGGGGTGCTGCCTTCCGCCAGGCATATTGTCGACAGCAGTGAAGGGGTACTGCTGCTTGAGGATTGGCACAATTTTGGCCCTGACTATGACCGCACCCTGCTGGCCTGGCGCGATAACTTCGATGCTGCCTGGCAAACGCTAGCCGAGCACTACAGCGAGCGAACACGACGCATGTTTCACTACTATCTGTCGGTATGCGCCGGCGCCTTTCGTGCACGTGAACTGCAACTCTGGCAGATCGTTTTTTCGCAAGGGCGGGCCTCACGCTATGACGCGCCGAGGTAATGGCAAGCACCACTTCATGTAAGCCTTATCTTACATTGCCTGGCGCCAAACTCTTACGTTATGTATCGGGTGCGTAACGCTTCGTTTCTTTTTATATTAGACAGTTGACATCACACTGTTACACTTTGGCTTCTGCCCATGACAGAGGCAAGGAACATCCGCATGTTCGAAGCGAGCACCAAGGAGGTTGGGGGGCCTGTCAATCTGCATGATCTGGCCAGGCATTTGCCTGGCGTCATATTTCAGTTTCAGCGTGATCATAGTGGCCACATGCATTTTCCCTACCTGGCCGGTCGCGGCTTAGAGCTTGCCGGAGTCGAGCCCAGCGGCCTACGACAGGACGCCCGCCCTCTACTGGCACGACTCCATACCCAAGACCATCCGCATCTAATGGCCGCCATTGAGCGCTCTGCACGCTGGCGAACTCCTGTCGCTATTAAATTTCGCCTCCAGTTCACCCATCATCGCTATCGCTGGATTGCTCTGCGCGCCCAACCTGAAGACGCCCCCGCCGGCGTGCTCTGGCATGGCATGATGATCGATATCACTGAACAAATGATCGAGGAGGTGAGACTGCGACGACTGTCGGATACCGATGATTTAACCGGCCTGGCCAATCGACGCTATCTCATGGCTCGATTCGATGAAGAACTTTCCCGCTGCAATCGCCACAACAGCCCGCTTTCCTTTATGCTGATTGACTTTGATCATTTCAAGCGCATCAATGATACTTGGGGACACCTGTACGGTAACCAGGTGTTGGCCGAGTTCGGCAGGTTGTGCCGGGGTTTGCTACGCACTGAGGATATCAGTGGACGCTTCGGTGGCGAGGAGTTCGCGGTGATTCTGCCCTCAACTCCTATCGTTGCCAGCCGCCCACTTGCCGAAAAAATATGCACAGCCGTCGCCCAGCACGATTTCGGTATTCCTTCCAGTCGGGTCACCATCAGCATTGGGCTAGCTGAGTATCGCCTTGGTGAACCGCGGGATATCTTGATCAACCGCGCCGACCAGTGCCTTTATACCGCCAAACATCAAGGGCGCAACCGGGTTGCCTGTTAGCAATCAGTGACAGACAGACAAGCGCAATGGCATGATTGGGGCCAAGCATTCCTTGCCGCTAACATCGTTGAGGTAGTGAAGTACATGTTCGAACATATTGAGCGGGTCCCCGGGGACGCCATCCTCGGCTTGATCGAAGCTTTCAAGAAAGATACCAATCCGAACAAGGTCGACCTCGGCGTTGGCGTCTATAAAGATGCTCTGGGCAACACGCCTGTGATGCGTGCCGTCAAGGAAGCCGAGGCCCGGCTGCTCAAGAATGAAGCCACCAAGACTTACATTGGCTCTCACGGCGCGCCTGAATATGGTTCCGCCGTACTGCCGATGGTATTGGGGGCAGAGTCGCCCGTACTGGCTGCCGGCCGCGCGAGCGCGACACAGTCTCCCGGTGGTACCGGTGCGCTGCGGCTGGCCGCGGACTTCATCAGCGCCCAGCTACCCGGCAAGGGGATCTGGGTCAGCGATCCAACCTGGCCCAACCACCACGGTATTTTCACCGCTGCCGGTATCGAACTGCACAAGTACCCCTATGTCGATGCCGAGAACCGTCTCGATTTCGAGGGCATGCTCGCTGCGGTCAAGCAGATTCCCAACGGAGATGTCATTGTTC
>DXFC01000133.1 GCA_019114645.1 Candidatus Halomonas stercoripullorum | reverse complement strand
AGTAGACGGCTGGATCAACGGTTAAGGTAACCAAGGCGCCTGCGGCGCCTTATTCCGTCATCCCCGTCTTTTTATTCCGTCATCCCCGCGAAGGCGGGGATCCAGTCCTTTGCCGCCATAGATTCCCGCCTACGCGGGAATGACGAGTTGGTAGAGCATGAAGACGGGGATCCAAGTCTTTACTGCCATAGATTCCCGCCTACGCGGGAATGACGTGTGCAGCGCTGGCGGGGTTATCAAGCGTCATCTGCTTCCTTGAAAGGGGTTCCCAACTCCACTTTCTTGCCTCCCGCCGTGGCATTTTCGGACGTTATATCGCCATCCACCAAGGTGACGTCCACTTCACCCTCTCCGCACGAGTTAAAGAAGTCGGCATATCCATCCAGCTCGATAAACGAAGTCTGGGTGTTGTCTATGGCGTTTTCCGCCAATAACACTGTTCGGGCGGAGCTAAGCTCAGCCTGGCATGCACTATACGCAGCGCGGGCAGTATAGTTTTGATATTGCGGTATTGCGATCACTGCCAGCAGGCCAATAATCGCCACTACGATCAATAACTCAATCAGCGTGAAGCCGCTCTGCCTTGCTGTTGTTCTAGCCCATCGGTTCATTTCAAGCCTCCCTTCTTCCGTTATCAGTGATTTCCTTATTGCCCGCTGGCGACCCTAAACGGAGTGAAATACTCGTCACAACACGACATAAGTTGATCGCTTTTTACTTACACGCCTTTACGCATTAACGCCGGTTTCGCTGCGCCCTTTTCACCTTGGCCGTCCTCCTGTTCAGCGCAATAGTTAGGGAACCACTGCTTCCCTTCTCTTTGTCACTGTTTTTCTTTCCGGACGCCATGGACGACGATTTGTTAACCCCACCACGCTTTGATCAGCCCAATGCATTGGCCGGGCTGGCCTTGCGCCTGGTGAAAGAGGGGTGGCTTTCAGCTGCCGCGACGGGTCAGGCGGAACGTGAGGCGAATGGGGCGAAAACCAGCCTGCTGCAGCATGTCATCGAGAGCGGTCTGGTTTCGGCAAGCCAGGCGACGCTGGCCGCCGCCCGGGAGTACGGCCTGCCGCTGGTTGCTGTCGAGGCGCTGCGCCTGGAGTGCCTGCCGCCCCTCGATAACTACCCTGCTGCGCTGTTGCGCGAGCTGTGTGCGGTGCCACTGGTGCAGCGTGCGCACAGCCTGACGGTGGCGGTGCCCTACCCTTCCAGCCTGGCGCACCTGGACAAGCTGCGCTTTGCCACCGGGGTGAGTATTGATGCGGTGCTTAGCCCGGTCGACCAGCTGGTGCCGGTACTAGAGGCGTACCTGACCCGCCGGGATACCTGCCTGACGCTGGAGCCGGGCGAGGTGGACGATGCGGTCAGCGAGCTGGATGCCGATTACCATCTGGAGACGCCGGAGCCGGCTGATACGGCCAGCCCCGAAGCGGCCGACGAAGCCCCCATCGTCAAGTTCGTGCACAAGATTCTGATGGAGGCGATTCAGCGCGGCGCTTCGGATATTCACTTTGAGCCTTATGCCGACAGTTACCGTATTCGCATGCGCGTGGATGGCATGCTGGTCGAGGCCTCGCGGCCGCCCTTCGCCATGCGTGCGCGTATCGCCGCTCGCTTGAAGGTGATGGCGCGGCTGGATATTTCCGAGCGTCGCTTGCCCCAGGATGGGGCGATCAAGCTGAAAATGACGAATGCCGGCCCGGTAGACTTTCGGGTCAATTCGCTACCTACCGTGTTTGGCGAGAAGCTGGTGCTGCGGCTACTCGATCCCGCTGCGGCGCAGATCGGTATCGATGCATTGGGCTTTACGCCGCAGCAGCGCGAGCTGTTTGAGTCCGCCTTGCGCCAGCCCCAGGGCATGGTGCTGGTCACCGGCCCTACGGGTAGCGGCAAGACCGTCACGCTTTATACCGGCTTGAATTTGCTTAACCAGGTGGAGCGCAACATTTGCACCGCCGAGGACCCGGTAGAAATCAAGGTACCGGGAGTCAATCAGGTCAATGTGTTGCCGAAGATCGGGCTGGATTTCGCCAGTGCCTTGCGTGCTTTTTTGCGTCAGGACCCGGATGTGGTGATGGTGGGTGAGATTCGTGATCTGGAAACCGCGGAAATTGCAGTGAAGGCGGCGCAAACTGGCCACTTGGTGCTCTCAACGCTGCATACCAACTCCGCCGCCGATACGCTGACGCGTTTGGCCAATATGGGGGTGGCGCCGTTCAACATCGCCAGTTCGGTGAGTTTGATTATTGCCCAGCGCCTGGCACGGCGGCTCTGCCCGCGCTGTCGGCAGCCGGTCTCGCTGTCGCGTGAAGCGCTACTACGCGACGCCATGCTGCATGAGGGGATCAGCGCAGAGGCGCTTGAACAGGCCACGCTGTTCGATGCCGTGGGCTGTACGCAGTGTACCCAGGGTTACAAGGGCCGCATCGGTATTTATGAAGTCGTGCCGGTCAATGACGCCATGCGCGAACTGATTCTGCATGGGGGCAGCGCAGCGGAGTTCGATGCCCTGGCGCGCCAGGAGGGTTACCCGGACCTGCGCCGCAGTGGGCTGGCGAAAGTGCTGCAGGGGCTGACGAGCCTGACCGAAATCCACCGTATCACGCAGGATTGACGTCTTGAGGAAACTGTATCGCTGGCACTGGTCGGGCCTTGGCCCCGGTGGGCGCCGGGTACGCGGCGAGAGTGTGGCGGCGACCCGGCATGAGGTGGAGCGGGAACTGCTCAGCCAGGCGATTCATGTCAAGCGCGTACGCCGCAAGAGCGGGCTGAATGGCGGCACGGGCCGGATTACATCGCGTGATGTGATGCTCTTCGCGCGCCAGTTGGCCACCCTGTTGCGGGCCGGTGTTCCGGTGCTGCAGGCCTTTCAGGTGGTCAACGGCAGCATCCACAAGCCGGCCTTGAGTGCGGTGGTGCAGCAACTGATGCAAGAGGTGGCGGCAGGTTCCAGCCTGGCCCGGGCACTGCGCCGGTATCCTGCGCACTTCGATAGCCTGTTTTGCAATCTGGTGGAGGCCGGCGAGAGTTCCGGCTCACTCGAACAGATGCTGGATCGCGTAGCGACCTATAAAGAGAAGGTAGAAACGCTCAAGGCGCGGGTGAAAAAGGCGCTGTGGTATCCCATTGCGGTGGTTGTGGTGGGTGGTGGTGTTACCGCACTGCTGCTGATTCAGGTAGTGCCGCAGTTCGAAAGCCTGTTCCACGGCTTCGGTGCCGAGCTGCCGGGCATGACGCGCCTGACCATTACTCTGTCGGAATTCGCCCAGCACTATTGGCTACGCGGGCTCGTCGGGCTGATGCTGCTGGCGTGGCTGTTGCGCCAGGGGCTCAAGCGTTCAGCCCGCTTCACTTACCGCCTGCATGCCCTGCTGCTCAGGCTACCCATTGTAGGCGGCATCTTCGACAAATCGGCGGTGGCGCGCTATGCCCGCACCCTGGCGACCACCTATGGCGCCGGCGTGCCCATGCTTGAAGCGCTGAATATCGCCGCCGGTGCCACCGGCAACCAGGTGTATGAACACGTAGCGCGCCAATTACGCGATGATGTCGCCACCGGCCAGCCGCTGCATTTCGCCATGCGCCTGAGTGAGCGTTTTCCCACCATGGCGGTGCAGATGGTCGGTATCGGCGAGGAATCCGGCGCGCTGGACGCCATGCTCAACCGCATCGCCGAGTATTACGAAGAAGAAGTCACCAACCAGGTGGATGCGCTGACTTCGTTACTGGAGCCGCTGATTATCGTGATACTCGGCCTGCTGGTCGGCGGCCTGGTCATCTCGATGTACCTGCCCATCTTCGAATTGGGGACAGTGTTGTGAGGTTTCGTGAGTAATAGTCTCTGGCTGCCAGTCGCTGTACTGGGCCTCTGCCTGGGCAGTTTTCTCAATGTGGTAATCGTGCGCTTGCCGGTGATGCTGATGCTGGGCTGGCGCGCTGAGGCACGCGAGGCGCTGGAGCTGCCGCCGGAAGCGCCGCGCCGCTTCAATTTGCTGCTGCCGCGTTCGCTTTGTCCCCGTTGTGAAACCCCTATTGCCTGGCACGACAACTTGCCGCTGCTCGGCTGGTTAAAACGCCGTGGGCGCTGCGCCACTTGCAAGGGGCGTATCAGTCCGCAGTATCCGCTGGTGGAGCTGACCGGAGCCGGCCTGGCGCTGGCGGTACTGGTGCTGTTCGGCGCCAGCTGGCAAGCACTATTCCTCTATTTCGCCTGTCTGTCCCTGCTGGCGCTGGCGGTCATCGACCTGCGTACCCAGCTGCTACCGGATGCGCTTACCCTGCCGTTGCTATGGGCGGGATTGCTTTATCATCTGCTGTTTCAGCCATTCATGCTCCCGGCGGCGGTGATCGGCGCCATGGCGGGGTATCTGGTGCTGTGGAGTGTGTACTGGCTGTTCAAGCTGGCCACAGGCAAGGAGGGCATGGGCTACGGCGATTTCAAGTTGCTGGCCGCACTCGGTGCCTGGCTCGGCTGGCAGGCCCTGCCGATGGTGCTGTTGCTCTCTGCGGGTGCGGGTGCCCTGGTGGGTATCGCCCTGCAACTCACCCTGCCCCGCCTGCGCGGTGCCCCGATGCCCTTCGGCCCCTTCCTGGCCAGTGCCGGTATACTTGCGTTGTTGGTGGGTGAAGTGTTGCTCGCCTCCTATTTCGGAATCTTGCTTTAAGGAGAACACGCAACGTGATCATTGGCGTAACCGGCGGTATCGCTTCGGGCAAGAGTACCGTGGCGCTGGCATTCGCCGCGCTGGGCATCCCCTGGGTGGATGCCGACGATGTAGCCCGCGAGGTGGTCGAGCCCGGCGAGCCGGCACTGGCAAAGATTGTGGCGCGCTTCGGTGAACAGGTGCTACACAGTGATGGCCGCCTCAACCGCCGGGCCTTGCGCGAGATTGTGTTTGCCGAGCCAGCCGAACGGCGCTGGCTGGAAGGAGTGACGCACCCACGCATTCGCCAACGGCTGATTGCCCACCTGGAACGCATGCAAGCCGAAGGCGCGCCCTATGTGTTGCTGGTCTCGCCGTTACTGTTCGAATCGGGCCAAAGCCAGCTGGTGGATCGCTGCCTGGTGGTTGATGTGCCGGAAAGCCTGCAGATCGCCCGCACTGCGGCCCGTGACGAGGTCGGCGAGGTTCAGGCCCGGGCGATTATCGCCGCCCAGATGTCGCGCAGTGAGCGCCTGGCGCGTGCCGATGATATTCTCGACAACAGCCGTGGCGAAGCAGAGCTGACCGCCCAGGTCGCTGAACTGGACAGGCGCTATCGGCAGCTAAAGACCGTTTGATAGACCTTTAAGGAACCTTTAAACTGGTCTTTTAAGACCTGCAATGCTTGGAGGCGCTATGCCCCATACAATTCTTGCCAATACCACAGCAAGTATTTCTGAGCTCAAGAAAAATCCTATGGCTACCGTTGCAGCAGGGGAAGGTTTCCCCGTAGCCGTACTCAATCGGAATGAGCCAGCTTTCTACTGCATACCGGCAGCGGCCTATGAAGAATTGCTGGACAAACTGGAAGATGCCGAGTTGAACCGGATCGCTGATGAGCGTAGCTCGCAAGCGGAAGTCACGGTGACTCTGGATGAGTTATGAGCTTCGTTTCCGCGAAGAAGCACTCAAGGAGTGGCGCAAGCTTGATGATAGCGTACGCTCCCAGTTCAAAAAAAAGCTCGTTGAGGTTCTTCGTAACCCGCTTCGACCCGCTGCCCAGCTTTCGGGCAGCAATTGCCGCTACAAAATCAAGCTTCGGAGCGCAGGATTTCGTCTCGTTTATGAGGTGAGGGATACAGAGCTTGTGGTTATTGTCATTGCAGTAGGAAAACGTGATCGCAATGATGTCTATCTAAAGGCTAACCGGCGTCAATAATGCTCTGCTACCGAACGCTCTGGTCTTCTGTCCTTGCAAGCGTAAACTAAACAGAAACCACTAACCTCTTGCGGATCCATGAACCAATCCAATCAACGCCCCTTGATCGTTCCCTGCCCACAATGCCAGAAGAAAGTGGAGTGGCGCGAGAGCAATGCCTTCCGCCCTTTCTGCAGCGAGCGCTGCAAGCTGATCGACCTGGGCGCCTGGGCCGACGAGTCACACCGTATCGCCGGCGAGCCGGCCCTGGACGAAGCCAATATCGATGAGTGGTTGGCGCGGGCTGACCGGGACGATAGGCAGTGACACAGGAACCGGCGACGAGTTATCGGCTGCTGGCCGAGCTTGAAGCCGCTTTTGACCAGCTGATCGAACGCACCGAGAGGCTGCTTGCCACCTACGCGGTAGCCCCCACCCAGGCGTGGGCGTTTCAGGCCGGTGAAGAGCCTCAACCCAAGCCCACTACCGAATGGCTACGCCGCGCCCTGCTCGATTACTGGTACATCGATGGTCAGGATGGCCGCACCACGCGCAGCCATATCGGGTTGATTGCCGCCAACGAAGCGCTGATGGCACAGGTTGCCGAAGTGAACGCCGCCAAGGCAGAGTTTGCCGCGTACCTGGCGCGAATCAAGGCAGCGCATCCGCCGTTGCTGGCCGAGATCAAGGC
>DXFC01000132.1 GCA_019114645.1 Candidatus Halomonas stercoripullorum | reverse complement strand
CGTAGCTCATGATCGCCATGGCGGAAGCCCCGACGGAAAGCGCTGAGGAGGTACCGGCGGTAACCGTACCACCGCGCGGATCGAAGACCGGCTTGAGCTCGGCCATCTTCTCCAGGCTGGCGTCGGCACGAATCACCTCATCGCGCTGAATCAACTGGCGGAAACCGTTGGCGTCGTGGCCTTCCACGCCGATGATTTCGTTGTCGAAGCGACCCGCTTCCAGGGCAGCCTGGGCACGCTGATGCGAGCGTACACCAAACTTGTCCTGCTCTTCGCGGGTGATGCCGTGCATCTTGCCCAGCAACTCGGCAGTCAGACCCATCATCATCGCCGCCTTGGCAGCATACTTGCTGGCCGCCGGGTTGACGTCGACGCCGTGAGCCATGGGGACGTGCTCCATGTGTTCAACACCGCCAATCACAAAGAAGTCACCCATGCCGGCCTTGATATTGGCCGCGGCAATGTGCAGCGCGGTCATCGAGGAGCCACACAGACGGTTGACGGTCTGGGCCGGCACGCTGCGCGGGATACCCGTCATGATTGCCGCGTTGCGCGCAATGTTCATCGACTGTTCAAGGGTCTGGTTGACGCAGCCCCAGATCACGTCATCGACCTCATTGGGGTCGAGCCCGGCATTGCGATCAAACAGTGCCTGCATCACGGCAGCAGACAGGTTTTCGGCACGCACGTTACGGAAAGCACCGTTCCTGGCCTTGGCCATGGCGGTACGTACACCGTCGACCACCACGACGTCTCTCGGATTCAAACTCATGTCTCAATACTCCTGTTCGCGGTGGATCAACCCTGGTCCTGGGAATAGAAGCGCTCGCCGGAATCAGCCATCTTGCGCAGCTTGTCGGTGGGGGCGTAAAGCGGCCCCAGCTCTTCGGCCAGCCCTTCAGCCAGCTTGACGAATTCAGCTACCCCCATGGCATCGATGTAGCGCAGCGCACCACCCCGGAAGGGCGGGAAGCCGATACCGTAGATCAGCGCCATGTCGGCCTCGGCCGGCGTCTCGACAATGCCATCCTCCAGGCAACGTACCGTTTCCAGGCATAGCGGCACCATCATGCGCGCCACAATCTCGTCGTCGCTGAACTCCCGCTCTGCCTTGGCCACCTGCTTGACCAGTGCCTGGGCCTGCTCGTCGCTGACTTTCTTCGGCTTGCCCTTGCGATCTTCCTCGTAGGCATAAAAGCCCTTGGCATTCTTCTGCCCCAGACGATCATTGTCATACATCACCTGGATAGCGCTCTTGTCGCCACTGCCGCCCAGGCTGCCCATGCGCTCGGGGAAACCTTCGGCCATCACCTCACCGGCATGCACCGCCGTATCCATGCCGACCACATCCAGCAGGTAAGCGGGACCCATGGGCCAGCCGAACTTCTCCATTACCTTGTCAACGCGTTGGTAATCGGCGCCCTGCTCCATCAGCAGGCTGAAGCCGCCGAAGTAGGGAAACAGCACACGGTTGACCAGGAAGCCCGGGCAGTCGTTGACCACGATGGGGGTCTTGCCCATGGCACGGGCATACGCCACCGTTGCCGCCACTGCCGCATCGCTGGTCTTCTCGCCACGAATGACCTCCACCAGCGGCATGCGGTGCACCGGGTTGAAGAAGTGCATGCCACAGAAGTTCTCGGGGCGCTTGAGGTTTTGTGCCAGACGGGTAATCGAGATGGTCGAGGTGTTGGAGGCCAGGATGGTTTCCTCGCTTACCACCGCTTCCACTTCAGCGAGTACCGCTTCCTTGACCTTGGGATTTTCGACTACGGCCTCGACCACCAGGTCCACATGCCCGAAGTCACCGTAAGAGAGCGTGGGGCGAATATTGGCAAGTTTTTCCGCCATCTGTTCGGTGGTGAATTTCTTGCGCTCCACCTGCTTGGTGAATAGCTTGCGCGCTTCTTTGAGCCCCAGTTGAACCGCCTCCTCCTTGATGTCCTTCATCAGGATCGGCGTACCCTTGGAGGCGCTCTGGTAGGCGATACCCCCTCCCATGATGCCGGCACCAAGCACTGCCGCCTGTTTGATCGGCTGGGCCTGCTTCTCGAATTTGCCGCCTTTCTTCTTGACCACCTGATCATTCATGAACAAGCCGACCAGGTTATACGCCACCTCGGTCATGGCGAGCTTACCGAAGGCCTTGGTCTCGATAGCCTGGGCACGGGCGCGCTCTTCGCCGGCCCCTTTCTGAATCGCCTTGATCGCTTCGATAGGTGCCGGGTAGTGCGGCCCTGCCTTGCCCGCCACGTAACCCTTGGCCGTCTCGAACGCCATCATCTGCTCGATGGCGTTAAGCTTGAGCGGCTGCTTCTTCTCGGCACGGCGTGCCTCATAGTCAAGTTCACCGGCATTGGCCCGGGCCAGAATATCCAGCGCTGCGGCAGCCAGCTGGTCATTGGTCACCACGGCATCCACGGCGCCCACCTTGAGTGCTACATCAGCCTTGTTCTGGGTGCCACCGGCGATCCACTCAATGGCATTGTCGGCCCCGATCAGACGTGGCAGACGCACACAACCGCCCCAACCGGGCAGAATGCCGAGTTGAGTCTCGGGCAGTCCGATCTTGGCCTTGTCACCCATCACACGAAAATCGGTGGTCAGCAGGATTTCGCAGCCGCCGCCGAGTGCCAGCCCGTTGATGGCGGTGACGGTGGGGAACGGCAGATCTTCGATAGCGTTAAAAATGTCGTGAACCTGCCGCAGCATTGACTCCAGGAACTCGGCACCCTTGCCGAACATCGCCTGGAACTCGGTAATGTCGGCGCCGACAATGAACGCCTCCTTGCCACTGGCCAGCACCAGGCCCTTGAGTCCGCTTTCCGCCTGGATGGCCTTGACCGCGTCGCTCAGCTCAGCGATCACTGCGCTGGAGAGCGTATTGACAGACTCTCCCTGGTGATCAAAAGTGAGCGTGGCGATATCCTCGCTCCCGCTCTCGTTACTGCGTGCCACCGTGATGGCGTTGCCTTGATAAATCATCCCACGTATCTCCACAACAGAGGTTGGCGTTGGGGGGCGGCGTTGAAAGAGCGCCAAATTCATACGAGCGTTTGATTCTTGAAGCTTGGTGTACTTGAGCCTGCGCGTCAAGTCCCATCTGGGTTTAACTTTACGTTTACGGCAAGTTGCATTACACGCATGAGGTCCGGACAATTCATGCAACCCCACGACCAAGTGGAGCTCCATGCACCAGAATATCGGCTTTCGACTTTCCCGACTCCCCCGCCTGTGGCGCGCTATTCTTGATCGGCGCCTGGCTCCACTGGGTTTGACCCAAACACGCTGGATCACGCTCTACCATCTCTGGCGGCTGGAGAAAGGGCAGCCACAATGCGACCTGGCCCGCGCCATCGGCGTCGAAGCCCCTTCTCTGGTTCGCACGCTTGACCAATTGGCGGAACAAGGCCTCATCGAACGCTGCCCCTGCGACCAGGACCGGCGCACCAAACGCGTCTATTTGACTCCAGCGGCCACGCCCTTGCTTGAGCAGATCGATGCCATCGTGACCCAGGCCAGACAGGAGATGCTGGCGGGTCTTAGCGAGGCCGACATCCATCAGCTCGATACCCTGCTTGAGCATATTGAAAACAACGGCATTGCAATTCAGGCACGCGAAAGCCGCAGTTAACCCTCAGCCGGTACGCTTGTCGGCTCCAAAAACCCGCTTGGGATCATGCCGGTCAGCGTGGCCGGCCAGGGCCTGACATAACCGCTGAAAGTCCTCAGTATAGGTGAGAAAACGCTCGGCAGTCTGGGACTCCCACCACCAGAGCGTGATAGCTGTTTCGCTGGACTCAATCACCAGCGCATCCAGGGGCAACCGCGTCAACAGTGCTTCAAGCGGTTGACGCGCCGCCTCAGGCAAGGGGCGCAACGGCTCGATGCGCCAGCGCCAGCCGCCTATATAGGGTTTGAGCACATCACCCGCCTCGCTGTCGCGCACCAACACGAAGCGCGGACCGGGAGTCTCAGCCGGATAACTCCAACGGTAGCCCGGCATTGCCGTTGTCATGTCATGCAACGGCGGCTTTTCCAGCACCACCTTGACTCCGGCTTTGGCGGCAGCATTACGCAGCGGCACGATGCGCCGCTGTCGAGGGCTGGGCTTGAGCCACATCACAGGGGCCAACATCACCAGCAATATCATCGCTATCACTAACCAGACCATCGGCTGTTTCCCATCTTTCAACGCAAGTCATTGTCTTGGTTCGCCAGTCGGCCTAGAGTGAAGATACAAACTCACTTCTTACCGCTGCGCAGGAGCCCTGCCATGAGCAATGAATATCGCCACATCCTGGTTGCCGTCGACCTGACCAAGGATTCGCATAGAGTCCTGGAGCGGGCGGTACAGATCGCTGAACGCAACCAGGCCAAGCTATCCATCATGCATACCCTGGAGCCGCTCGGCTTCGCCTACGGCGGTGACATCCCCATGGACCTCACCAGCATCCAGGATCAACTCGATGATCATGCCAAGCAGCGCCTGGACGAGATCGCCAGTCCCCATGTCGCGCCAGAGAACCAGCACGTGCTGGTCGGCATGCCCGATACCGAGATTCATCGCTTCGCCGAAGAGAACAAGGTCGATCTCATCGTAGTAGGCTCTCACGGTCGCCACGGCTTTGCCCTGCTGCTTGGCTCCACCTCCACCGGCGTACTGCACGGGGCCCAATGTGACGTGCTTGCCGTGCGGGTGGGTAAAAAAGGCGAGAGCGCCGAGTAACCTACTCCCCGGCGGCGAGAGCCTCCAACTCCATCCAGCGCTCCATGGCGGCATCCAGCTCTGCCTGCTTGTCGCCCATGGCCTGCAGTGCTTCGGCGATTGCATCCGACTCCTGCTGATAAAAAGCGGGGTCCCCCACTTGCGCTTCGAATTCGGCAACCTCGGCTTCCAGCTTTTCAATCATGCCCGGTAGCGCATCCAGCTCGCGCTGCAGTTTGTAGGAAAGCTTGACCGGCTTTTTGGCAGGAGTGGCGGCCTCTTTGGGTGGCGTGTCAGGCGCTGCAACAGGCTCGACCTGGTGACGGGCTGCTCCCTCCCACGGGGCCGGCGGTAGTTTGCCCCCCTGACGCACCCAATCGCTATAGCCGCCCACATATTCGCGCACGACACCGTCGCCCTCGAAGGCGAGTACCCCGGTTACCACGTTATCCATGAAAGTCCGGTCGTGGGAGACCAGCAGCAGCGTACCATCGAACTCGAGCAGCAACTCCTCAAGCAGCTCGAGGGTCTCGACATCGAGATCGTTGGTGGGCTCGTCCAGCACCAGTACATTGGCCGGGCGGGTAAACAGCTTGGCCAGCAACAGCCGATTCGATTCGCCACCGGAGAGCGCCTTGACCGGCTGGCGTGCCCGCTCCGGGGTGAACAGGAAATCCTGCAGAAAGCTGATCACGTGCCGGTCCCTGCCACCCACCGTTACACGATCACTGCCCTGTGCCACGTTGTCGTAGACACTCTTTTCCGGTTCCAGGCCGGCACGCAACTGGTCGAAATAAGCGACTTCGAGATTGGTCCCCATGCGCACCTTGCCCTCGCTGGGCGCCAGCTCACCCAGCAGGATCTTGAGCAGTGTGGTCTTGCCGGCGCCGTTACGCCCGATCAGGCCAATGCGATCGCCACGCTGTATCTCCAGTGACAGGTCGCGAATGACCGTCTCGTCGCCAAAATGGTGGCTCACTCCGGCAAGCTCAACTATGCGTTTGCCGCTACGCTCGCCGCTGTCGACCCCAAAACTTGCCCGGCCTTGTACCTCGCGCCGCTGGCCACGCTCACGCCGCATCTGCTCCAGCGCCCTTACCCGCCCTTCGTTACGGGTACGTCGGGCCTTGATCCCCTGGCGTATCCAGGCCTCTTCCTGGGCGAGCTTCTTGTCGAACTCGGCGTTCTCTCGCGCCTCGACTTCGAGCTCATGGGTTTTCTGCTGCTGATACTTGTCGTAGTCGCCCGGGTAGCGCCCCAGCCGCCCACGGTCCAGCTCCAGAATTGTCGTGGCCAACTTGGACAGGAAAGCCCGGTCGTGGGTGATGAACAGTACCGCCCCATTGAAGGCCAGCAGCTGCTCCTCCAGCCAGGCGATGGTATCGAGGTCCAGGTGGTTGGTCGGCTCATCGAGCAGCAGC
>DXFC01000131.1 GCA_019114645.1 Candidatus Halomonas stercoripullorum | reverse complement strand
CCAGAGTTCCCTGAACCGACGCAAGCAGTTGAAGAAGTTAAAGAAACGGGAGATAAGCCTGAACCGGAAACTGACTCAACCTCGTTGCATCGCTTTCGCGTGGTGTCCGGCGATGACATCAAGCAGTGCCTGTTCGTCATTCTGGATTGGCCGGGGCCGGACACAAACCGGCGCCTGGCAAAGCTCTTCGAGCAGTATCAAGCCCAGTATGACGCCAAACTTGGTGTGTACACTATCCGCGCGCCGCGAGCCGGGTATAGGCTGACTGTCGCCAATTCATCGCCGCCCGGTATCTTGCCGCCGATACACGAAGGTGGCGATCAGCCCACCGTGGCCGGCGTATCGATTTTGATCCATTTCCTCAACAAGCGTAACGTTGCCCGCTATCCCGACACGCTGATTGAGCTGACGCAGGCGATCGTGGCGATTGGTGGGCATATCCTCGATGCCGAACGCAATGTGGTCAGCACGCAAGAGTTTGAAAAGCTACGAGAACAGGCGTTGCTGCGTGAGGCGGCACTGCGTGGCCGTTGAAAAACAAGCGGGTGGCCATCCATAAAACGTGATTGCGTGATAACCTTCTACTCCTGAAGTTCATTTTTAGAAAATATTTTCAGGAATGAGAGCATGAAGTTATTGCGTGGATTCCTTTGGCTGCTTGGATTTCAATTGCTCGGGCACGCTATGGTCGAGCTGTTGGCGTTACCGGTTTCGCATGCCATGGGCGGGCTCTTGCTGTTGCTGGCGTGGTTGATGGTGCGTGGCCGGCTCAATGAAAATGTGGCCACCGCAAGCCAGGCGCTAATACCATTGCTCGCCATGTTGATCATGCCCGGAGTAGTGGGGGTGTTCTTCGTTATTGATGAGTTTGCCGGCCACTGGACGGCGGTGGTGGTGGCATTGACCGCTGGCACCTTTCTGAGTGTGTTGACTACCCTGTGGCTGATGCTGCGTTTCATGCCCAAGGCGTCTGCTGATTTACCGGAGCAGAACTCTTAACCATGAACACTCTTTATGACACTTTGCTCGACACCCCGATATTCGCTGTGGCCTTGACCCTGGCGGCCTATCTCGGTGGGGTGGCGCTATTTGAACGACTTGGGCGGCCAAGCTGGTGCCCGGCGGTGATGATTGCCGCCGTGCTCACCGCTGCAGGCTTGTGGTTATTGCGTTATGACTATGGAGATTACGAGCGTAACGTTACCTGGCTGACGCTGCTGCTTGGACCCGCTACGGTAGCGTTGGCAGTGCCGCTGTATCAGCAACGCCAGCATATATTCAGTCTGTGGAAGCCGATTCTCGCTTCCTTGCCGCTGGCGGCTGCACTGGCGGCGCTGTATGCCGTGCTGATTGCCTGGCTGATGGGCGCGTCACCGGTCGTCCTGGCCTCGTTGGCCCCGAAGTCGGTAACCGCACCGCTGGCCATGGGCATTGCCGAACAAATTGGCGGCTCGCTCTCGTTGATGCTGGGCGGGCTATTGATCACTGGCGTCATGTCTACCGTGTTCGTTTCGTTGCTGGCGAAGGTATTAAAGCTTACCGACCAGCGTGTGCTGGGATTTGCCCTGGGAGTGAACGGACACGCTATCGGTATCGTGCGGGCCTTTGAGCTGGGCCCGACCGCTGGTGCCTTCGCTTCACTGGGCATGAGCTTGACGGGGATTTTTACTGCATTGTTTCTCCCCGTGGTATGGCCCCTGTTCAGCTAGGCGGTATGCCCGGCAAGTGTTTTTTGCCGGGCGCCATGGGTAGTAGATCCACCCCATGGTTACTCCAGGTGTGCCAGAATGGTATCGGCGCTGCTCTTGTCGATGACGCCGCGTTCGGTATCGATGCCGACATAGCTGACGACACCGTCCTTGGCGATCAGGGCGAAACGCTCGCAACGCACTCCCATGCAGGCGCCACTGGCGTCCTTCTCCATGCCCAGGGCACGGGTAAGTTCGGCATTGCCGTCCGCCAGCATCAAGATGTTTTTCGCATCTTGACTGTGCTGCCAGGCGCGCATGACGAAGGCGTCGTTGACCGCCATGCAGGCTAGCGTATCGACTTTTTCCAGTATTTGGTCGGCTTTAGCAACGAAGCCCGGCATGTGGGTATTGGAGCAGCCTGGAGTAAAGGCGCCGGGCACACCGAAGAGCACAACCCGCTTGCCGGCGAACAGCTCGCCAGTGGCAATATCCTCTGGCCCATCCGGGCCGATGGTCTTGATGCTGACGTTGGGGATCGTGTCGCCTTGGGAGATAGGCATGAATAGCTCCAGTCATGAAGTGTCTTCACTACTGTAGCGTAAAATTTCCTGCTTGCCTGAAGCCTAACGATAACCCGCGGCCTGAAGGCGGAACAGTCGTGCATAGTGGCCATCTTGCGCCATCAAAGAGGCATGGTCGCCACGCTCGATCACTTCCCCGTCGTCGATGACGAGGATCTGATCGGCGGCCCGCACCGTGGAAAAACGGTGCGAGATGAGAATGGTCATCTTGTCGTGGCGGTGCTGGCGAAAATCGGCATATACCGCAGCCTCGGCGGCGGCATCCATAGCTGCGGTGGGCTCGTCAAGCACCAGGATATCGGCACTTTCACGCATATAGGCACGGGACAGGGCGATCTTCTGCCACTGCCCACCGGAGAGCTCCTGGCCGCCCTGGAACCAGCGGCCGAGTTGGGTGTGATAACCGGCAGGCATGCTGCGGATAAAGTCGTCGGCCAATCCGCGCTCTGCCGCGTCCTGCCAGCGTGCCTCATCCTCGAAGGCTTCAACGTCACCGGCGCCAAGGTTTTCACCCACCTTCAGCTGGTAGCGCACAAAATCTTGAAAGATCACGCCGATACGACGGTGCAGTGTGGTGATATCCCATTCTTGCAAATTACTGCCATCAAGCAGAATGCGCCCTTCGCTGGGTTCATAGAGGCGGGTCAGCAGCTTGATCAAGGTGGTCTTCCCGGAGCCGTTGGCGCCTACCAGCGCCAGACTCTGGCCCGGCGCCAGATGCAGTGAAATGTTGCGCAGTGCCGGGCTTGTCGCACCGGGATAGGTAAAGCCGACCTGCTCGAAGCGGATGCCATCGCCGGGCGTTACGCCGCGAGTAAGTGAGCCCTGCTCGGCGGGTACCGGCTGCTCCAGGTACTCGTAGAGGTTCGATAGGTAGAGATTGTCTTCATACATGCCGCTGACCGAAGTGAGGCTGGCGGACAGCGCAGCCTGGCCCTGCTTGAATACCATCAGATACATGGTCATTTCACCCAGGGTCAGCGTGCCGGTAATGGTTTCTACGACCACCCAGGCGTAAGCCCCGTAGAAGGCCAGGGTGCCCAGCAGGCCGAGTACAAAACCCCATCCTTCGCGACGCAGGGTTAGGCGGCGGTCTTCCCCATAGAGGGTTGCAAAGATATTCCGGTAGCGCTCCAGCAGTAACGGCTCAAGGCCGAACAGCTTGACTTCCTTGATGCTGTCCTCGCGGGCCAGCACTGTCTCAAGATACATCTGCATGCGTGTTTGGGGTGAACGCCAGCGGAACAGGCGAAAGG
>DXFC01000130.1 GCA_019114645.1 Candidatus Halomonas stercoripullorum | reverse complement strand
AGTCGTCGCAGGTCATTCACCCTGACACAAGGGCGCGCCACATCATGCACCAGCACCAGATCGGTATCGCGTGCCGTATCCGCCACGGCTGCCAGGGCCTGACGCACCGAATCGACACGCTCAGCACCGCCGGGCGTGCGCCGCCAATGGGTGAATGGCACCCAGTCAGGATCGAAATGGGTATCGTCGGCATCCAAGCAGAGACACAGCCGGGCCGAGGGGAAGGCCTGGTGCAAGCGAGCCAGCGTATGGGCCAGTACCGGCTGCCCATTCAATAACAGATACTGTTTAGGGCACTCTGCCCCCATGCGCCGTCCGCGCCCCGCCGCCGGCACCACCAGCCACAGCCGCTCTTCTTCACGGTGCTTATTCATCGCGCGCCTCTTCGTCCCTGCCGCTCTCGCTTACCACGCCAGGTACCCAGTAAAATTGCTCGTCGGTGCGCACCATGCCAATGTCACTGCGTGCCCGCTCCTCGATAGCGTCGAGCCCGGTCTTGAGATCGATCACCTCGGCGGTCAGTCGTTCGTTGCGATCACGCAGCGGCTGGTTGGCCTGGTCGAGCGCGGTCACCCGTTCACGCACCTCGCGCAGCTCATGCACACCGCCATCGCCGAACCACAGGCGGTACTGCAGGAGTGCCAGCAGCAACAGCAACGCGACAGCGAGCCCCTTGAGCATCGGCGAAAAACCTCATGATTCTGAATGGGCGGCATTATGCCATCATCGCGGATGCGGCTCACGCCCGAACGCTTTACTGCCGAAACGGCAACGCCTGTTCGGCAGCCAGTGAGTAGGCATCGACATGACGCTGTTCCTCGGTGCAGAAGTTGGCGACCGCCGTGCGCAGCCCGGGGTCAGCCAGATAGTGCAACGAGCGCAACCGCCGTGGTGCGAAGCCGCGAGTGAGCTTGTGTTCGCCCTGGGTGCCGGGATCGAAGCGCTTCAGCCCATGGGCCAAACAATACTCGATGCCCTGGTAATAACACGCCTCGAAGTGCAAACAGTCGGCCAGCACTTCACTTCCCCAGTAGCGTCCATAAAGGGTACGGCTACCCTGCAGATAGAGCGCGGCAGCTACAGGTTGGTCACCCAGGCGGGCCTGTACCAGCAGGAGCGTTTGCGGCAGGCTACGGTGCAAGCGCCGAAAGAAATCGAGATTGAGGTAAGGGTGGCGGCCGCGCTCCAGGTAGGTGATCTCGTAGCAGTGAAAGAAGTGCGCCAGTGCCTGCTCGTCGATCTCCTCTCCGGTCAGCTGTTGCAGGGTCAGCCCCTGCTCCCCCACGCGGCGGCGTTCACGGCGGATCGTCTTGCGTCGCTTCGCATTCAGCGACGCAAGAAAGCCTTCAAAGTCACCGTAACCGGCGTCCTGCCACTGAAACTGCACGCCATGGCGTACCAGCAGATCGGGACGCGCTTCCAGCCAGGCGTCGATCTCCTCATCCTCGGCGTAGAGCAGGTGCCAGCCCGACAGCCCCGACTGTTGCCATCCGGCAGCCAGCCGTTCCCGCGCCGCCAGCGGGTCGATATCGGGTGCCAATAGCAAGCGCGGGCCCGGCACGGGAGAAAAAGGAATCGCCGTAAGCCCCTTGGGGTAGTAGCGCCCACCGGCCCGCTCCCAGGCATCGGCCCAGGCCCAGTCGAATACGTATTCGCCGTAGGAGTGCAGCTTGCGATAGTGCGGCATACCGCCCACCAGCACGTCGTCTCGCCACAGCGTCAGATGATCTGGTATCCAGCCGGTCGAGGGGCTGACCACGCCGCTCGCCTCCAGGGCGTGCAGAAATTCGTGGCGCAGGAAGGGGTGATCATCGCCAACCAGTGCGTTCCACTGCGCAGTCGGCAGGGCCTCGATGGCAGGCAGCGACTTGAGAATCAGCTCGGACATGGGGCTCCAGGAAAAGTGACCGCAGCGTCGGCGGAACCGCCGGACGACGTCCCTCTATATTGTGCCCAGACCTGCCGGGGATTTTCCATTACAGTCATAAAACCACGTATCAAGCCTGAGCACGGCCCAAACGCCGACTCTCGCCGGATCGATTGCAACCTTCATCCACACGGACACGAGGTGCTTATGGCTCGTTCCACCGCACTCAATTCTACTGTCGAGCAAGTGACCCTGCGCATTCGTCAACGTTCGCGCGAACGGCGCAAGCTCTACGAAGCCCATATGGCCGCGCAGCACCGGCAAGGAGTGCATCGTGGCGAGCTCTCCTGCGGCAACCTGGCTCACGGCTTTGCCGGCTGCGATCACGCCGGCGACAAGCAGCGCCTCAAGCTGACCAACAGCGCCAATCTGGGCATCGTCTCATCCTACAATGACATGCTCTCGGCTCACCGCCCCTTCGAGAGTTACCCTGAAATCATCAAGCAGGCCGCCCGCGGCATGGGCGGTACCGCCCAGTTCGCCGGGGGCGTGCCGGCCATGTGCGATGGGGTCACCCAGGGCATGCCAGGCATGGAGCTGTCGCTGTTTTCACGGGATGTGATCGCCATGGCCACCGCCGTGGCGCTGTCGCACAACATGTTCGATGCCGCCCTGTATCTAGGCATCTGTGACAAGATCGTGCCGGGCCTGTTCATCGGTGCGGCGCGCTTTGGCCACCTGCCGGCGCTGTTCGTACCCGGCGGCCCCATGGAGAGCGGCCTGCCCAACGACGAGAAGGCGCGTGTGCGCCAGCTCTATGCCGAAGGCAAGGTGGGCCGTGAGGAACTGCTCGAGGCGGAGTCGCGCTCCTACCATAGTCCTGGTACCTGCACTTTCTACGGCACCGCCAATTCCAATCAATTGATGATGGAAATGATGGGCCTGCATCTACCTGGCGCCTCCTTCGTCAATCCTGGTACTCCGCTGCGTGAGGCACTGACCCGCTATGCCGCCGAGCAGGCCATTCGCAACACCGAGCAGAGTGGCAATTACCGCCCCTTCTACCGCCAGATCGATGAGCGTGCCATCGTCAACGCCATGGTCGGGTTGCTCGCCTCGGGCGGCTCCACCAATCACACCCTGCATCTCGTGGCCATGGCCGCCGCCGCGGGTATCACCATCGATTGGGACGACTTCACCGAGCTGTCCACCGTGGTGCCGAGCCTGACGCGCATCTACCCCAACGGCAGTGCCGACGTGAACCACTTCCAGGCCGCCGGGGGCATGAGCCTGCTGATTCGCGATCTGCTGGGCGCGGGGCTGCTGCACGGCGATATCCCCACCGTGTTCGGCAGCGATCTCACCGCCTATACCCAGGAGCCATTTCTCGATGATGGCAAGCTCACCTGGCGTGAAGGGCCCCTGACAAGCCTTGACCGCGACGTGCTGCGCCCGGTGGCCGCCCCATTCGCGCCGACTGGCGGACTAGTGGTGCTGAAAGGCAATCTCGGCCGCGGCGTGATCAAGATCTCGGCGGTCAAACCGGCACATCGAATAGTCGAAGCCCCTGCACGCATCTTCGACGACCAGAATCAGGTGAAGGCCGCCTTTGAGTCAGGCGAACTCGACCGCGACGTGGTCGTGGTGGTGCGCTTTCAGGGGCCCAAGGCCAACGGCATGCCAGAGCTGCACCGGCTCACCCCTTTTCTCGGCGTACTGCAGGATCGCGGCTATCGGGTAGCACTGGTGACGGACGGGCGCATGTCAGGCGCCTCGGGCAAGGTACCGGCAGCGATTCATGTCACCCCCGAAGCGGCGGAGCGTGGCCCCCTGGCACGGCTGCGCGATGGCGACGTGGTACGCCTGGATGCCGAACGTGGCGAACTGAGCGCGTTGGTCGACGCTACCGAATTCGCCAGCCGCAGCCTGGCCGAGCCGAGCCTTGAGCGTTACCGCTTCGGCATGGGCCGCGAGCTGTTCGGTGGCTTTCGCCACCTGACTGCTGGTGCCGAGCTGGGTGCCGGGGTATTTGGCGGTTTCGAGGCCGAAGTGCTGGCCCGGGAACTGGAAAAGATCACCCAGGAGGATCAGTGACACTCTCTGCCGCACAAGCCCGCCCCGCCTTGATCGGTGATATCGGTGGCACCAATGCTCGCTTCGCCCTGGTGACGCCGGGGGAATTCATGCCTCGGGAGATCCTTGCCCTGCCCTCCGCCGAGCACGCCGGTCCGGTAGAGGCGATACGCAGCTATCTGGGCCAGGTTGGGCTCAATGCCCAGACCGCACCGCAGGAAGCGTGCCTGGCCTTTGCCGGCCCCATCGACACGGATCGTATCCAGCTCGCCAACAGTCCCTGGGTCTTTTCGCACCGCGAGCTGCAGCAAACGCTCGGCTTCAAGCGGCTCAAGCTGATCAATGATTTCACGGCTCAAGCCTTGAGCGTGCCCCACCTCAAACCCGAT
>DXFC01000129.1 GCA_019114645.1 Candidatus Halomonas stercoripullorum | reverse complement strand
GTTTACAGCTGGCTGACCCCGACAGTGCAGTGGTACTGCCTGAAGTCATCTCCAAGGAGCCGCTGGGGCCCGCCGTACGCCAAGGCGATGATCTCTGGTTCAACATCGTCAAGTGGTCCCTGTTTGCCATGCTCAACGCCGAAGAGCTGGGCATCACCAGTGACAATGTCGATGAGATGCGCGACTCAGAGGATCCGGACATCGCCCGCCTGCTGGGCCAGGACGGCAATTACGGTGAAGGAATGCAGCTTGCCGCCGACTGGGCCTATCAGATCGTCAGGCAGGTAGGTAATTACGGTGAAGTATTTGAGCGTAATGTCGGAGCCGGCTCCGGTTTCGATATTGCTCGTGGTTTGAACGCGTTATGGACCGACGGTGGGCTGCACTATGCTCCACCGGTGCGCTGAAGAGAGGTGTTGATGGGTGATATAGACAAGATAACTGTGTAGCTAGCGTTGAATGAAAGTTATGCCTTTTATATCGCTGCCTGGGAGTGAACCTTGCTAAGGTGCAAACACATGCCCAGGCATGCCTCGTTAATAAGCACAACACAATAAACACAAGGCATTGAGGACCTCTCCATGCGTAACACCAATAATAAATTGACGCTATTTACCGTTACCGCTGCTGCTTTAGCGCTGGGTACCGCCTCCCTGGCAGCGGCGGACACATTGGAGAATACCCTGGAGCGGGGTGCCGTGCAGTGCGGTGTCAGTGATGGCTTGCCCGGTTTTTCTGCACCGAATGATCAGGGCGAGTGGCAAGGCCTGGATGTCGATGTTTGTCGGGCCGTGGCGGCGGCGGTTTTCGGCGATGCCGATGCGGTACGCTACATTTCGCTCAACGCGGTGGAGCGTTTCACTGCACTGCAGTCTGGCGAGGTGGATCTGCTGTCGCGCAACACCACCTGGACCACCACCCGCGATACCACCCTGGGGGTCAATTTCACCGGGGTGACGTTCTACGACGGCATTGGCTTCATGATCAACCGCGAGCTGGGCGTCGATAGTGTTTATGGACTCGACGGTGCCGCTATCTGTGTGCAGTCCGGGACTACCACCGAGCTCAACGTGGCCGACTTCTTCCGTGCCAATGACATGCAGTTCGATCCCATTGTTTTCGATACTTCCGAACAGACGGTAGGGGGTTACGAAGCGGGTCGTTGTGACGTGCTGACTTCCGATACCTCTCAGCTGGCCGCACTGCGTATCCAGCTTGCCGAGCCGGACCAATCGATCATTCTACCTGAAATCATCTCCAAAGAGCCGCTGGGTCCGGCGGTACGCCAAGGGGACGACCTCTGGTTCAACATCGTCAAGTGGTCCCTGTTTGCCATGCTCAACGCCGAAGAAATGGGCATTACCAGTGAGAATGTCGATGAGATGCTCAACTCCGAGGATCCCGATATCGCTCGCCTGCTGGGCCAGGACGGCAACTATGGCGAGGCCATGCAACTTGAGGCTGACTGGGCTTACAACATCGTCAAGCAGGTGGGCAACTACGGTGAGAGCTTCGAGCGCAACGTTGGCATGGACTCACCGTTGCAGATCGAGCGCGGCCTCAATGCGTTGTGGACCAACGGGGGTATTCAGTACGCTCCGCCGATTCGCTGATCGCCCGTCTGGCGGGGCACGCTGTGACCCGCTTCACGTACTGCCCCGGCCCGGAACACATCCGGGCCGGCTGGCAGAAATCTGCTTGACGGATCCAGGCGGAGAGCCATTTGATGTCTGTTCGACCCAAGACCCACACAACGGGTCCCAAACCGCCCTTCTGGCGTGATCGCGCCAAACGGGCGCTGATTTTTCAGGCCTTGCTGATCGTAGCTGTGGCGGCCTTTTTACTCTTCATCATCGGTAATACCCAGGCCAACCTGTCGGCACGTGGCATTACCACTGGTTTTGGCTTTCTTACCAATACTGCCGGTTTCGGTATCGTCCAGAGTCTGGTCGACTACTCGTCGCAAAGCAGTTATGGCCGCACCTTCGTGGTTGGCTTGCTTAATACGCTGGTCGTCTCCGCGCTGGGAGTGCTGGCCGCTACCGTGATCGGCTTCACGGTGGGTATTGCGCGCTTGTCACCCAACTGGCTGATTGCCCGGCTAGCCAGCGGCTATATCGAGATATTTCGCAACATACCTCTGCTGTTGCAGATCTTTTTCTGGTACTTCGCGGTGCTGCGCGCCATGCCTTCGGCACGTGACAGTTATTCGCTGGGCGAAGTGGTGTTTCTCAATGTGCGAGGCCTGTACCTGCCGGAACCGCTGTTCGAGTCCGGTTTCGGCCTGATCCCGCTGGCTTTTGGTATTGCCGTGGTTGCCAGCATTGTCTTGATACTGTGGAACCGGCGCCGCCATATCGACACGGGACAGCGCTTGCCGGTGGGCTGGATTTCCCTTGGCCTGATTGTCGGCTTGCCGCTATTGGTACTGCTGATTTCTGGTGTGCCGGTGACCTGGGATGTGCCGGAGCTGAAGGGTTTCAATTTCCGCGGTGGTGTCACCGTGA
>DXFC01000128.1 GCA_019114645.1 Candidatus Halomonas stercoripullorum | reverse complement strand
AAAGCTGACGCTTTTGCCAGGCCAGCGGATCGGGCTGCTTGGACCCAATGGTGCCGGTAAGTCGACCCTGATCAAATCCTTGACCGGTGAGCTACCGCTGCTGGCAGGTCAGCGTATCCCCGGGGAACATCTGGCTATCGGCTACTTTGCCCAGCATCAGCTGGAAGGGCTTGATACCGCAGTGACGCCGTTTATTCATGTACAGCGGCTTTCCCCCACTGCCAGCGACCAGGAGATTCGCAACTTTCTCGGTGGCTTCGGCTTTCAAGGGGATGATGCCTTTGGTGAAGTGGGGCGCTTTTCCGGAGGCGAGAAGGCGCGCCTGGCACTGGCGCTGGTGGCCTGGCAAAAACCCAACCTACTGTTGCTTGACGAGCCTACCAACCACCTTGATCTGGAAATGCGTGAGGCGCTCACCGAAGCCTTGGCGAGTTTCGATGGCACGGTCATTATCGTGTCGCATGACCGCCACCTGTTGCGCGCCACTGTGGATGAGTTCTGGAAGGTGGCTGACCACCGCGTCGAGCCTTTCGATGGCGATCTGGAGGATTATCATGCCTGGCTCAGGGCGCGGCTCGATAGCGAACGCCGTGAGGCGCGAGCCGAGAAAAACGAACGTCAGGCGCAGGGTGCTGAGCCCAAAGAGGATCGCCGTGCGGCACGACGTGCGGCTGCCGAGTTGCGCGAGAAGTTGCGGCCCCTGAAGAAAAGCCGCGACCGTGCCGAGCAGGCCATGGAAAAGACCCAGGGCGAGCTTGAAAGCGTGGAAGCGGCACTGGCCGAAGCCGAACTCTACACCGACCCGGCACGCAAGAGCGAGCTCACCGAGCGTTTGGCCCGCCAGGGTGAGCTCAAGGTGCGTCTTGAAGCGCTTGAGGCCGAATGGCTGGCTGCTGAAGAAGCACTGGAAGAGATGGAGACGGAGCTTAACTCTCCAGCAGGAACGTCACCGGCCCGTCATTAATCAGTTCGACCTGCATGTTGGCGGCAAACTCGCCGCTGGCGACCTTGGGCCAGGCGACCCGGGCACGTTCAAGCAGGTAGTGGTAGAGCCGGTCGCCTTCGGCTGGCGGTGCGGCACTGGAGAAGCTGGGACGTAACCCCTTGCGGGTGTCGGCGGCCAGGGTGAACTGTGATACCAGCAAGAGCCCGCCGTCGACCTGTTGCAGGTTGAGGTTCATCTTGTCGTCGGCATCACTGAATACCCGGTAATGCAGCAGCTTGTGCAGTAACCGCTCGGCGGCGGCTTCGTCGTCATTTTTTTCCACGCCCACCAACGCCAGCAAGCCATGCTCAATGGCACCGATTCTGCGCTCATCCACGTTAACACTGGCGCGGCGCACACGCTGTATAAGAGCCTTCATGCGGTGAACTTTCCTTTCTGGCCAAGAGGATACCGCAAGGGTATCACGCCTCCTCGGCAGCGTGCGGAGGGCTCACCAGGCGCGACACAGCATGATGTCGCAATGCGGCTCGGCGAGCAGGGCTTCGGTGATCGGGCTTGGCCGCCCCAGCTGACCCCGGCTGCTCAGTGCCAGCAGGTCGGGCGGCTGGCGGCGCAGGTGGGTCAAAAGCACCTCCAGCGTATCGCCTTGCTCAAGCACGAGCTCCACCTCCGGCACGCTATCGAATTCGGTCATCAGCTGATCAGTCTCGCGTTCCAGCTGGCGACGCAGACGCTCCACTTCATGGTCGCGCCAACGGGCGTAGTCACTGTCAGAACCCAGCTCACGTTCACCCGGGATATCCCACGCATGCAGCAGGGTCAGGCGGGCGTCGGGAAAGCGTCGCAACACTTCGCGCAGGGTATTGCGACTGGCCAGCGAAAAGTCGATGGGGACCAGGATCTCCTGCCAGTCCTGATTGGCCGGCCGTATGACGGTTAGCACGGGGCAGGGGGCACTGCGCATGACACGAACCAGGGTGGTGCCGAGAACCAGATCGGGTTGGCCGCGTTTGCGATGGGCACCCAGCACGATGAGGTCCGCTGCGCGATCATGTGCCGCACGAATGATTTCAGCATAAGGCGCACCGGTCACCGTCTGCAGCAATACCTGGGGTTCGGGCAGGGCGTAGTCTTCACGCACGTCCGTCAGCATGCTCTGCATGTCAGCGATTACCGCCTCTTCCAGGTCATGCAGTACCTGGTGCGGCAGGTAGGGGTCGAGAACATGAACGGCGTCGAGGCGCATACCACTTGCATTCGCTAGGCGTACGGCGCGGGCAAAGGCGGCACGATTCTCTGCCGAGAGGTCGCAGGCAAACAGCAGCGTTGGCGTCATGGCGTCTCTCCATTATGCATGAGCCGACAGGACAGGCTCATCAGGACTCGCTTATGCAGTCAATTGTGCAGTGCCGCCTTAGCATGGGTGGCGCATGGCCAAGCTGCAAGTGATGTTTGATTACCACCAGCGATGAAAATGATGCACCGGCCCCTGGCCGTGTCCCACATCCAGCTGGCGGCTCTTTTCCAGAGCGGTCTCCAGCCAGTGCTTGGCGGCGGTAATGGCGTTAATCGGGGTATCGCCCCGGGCGAGATGCGCGGTGATGGCCGAAGAAAGTGTGCAGCCGGTGCCATGCAAATTTGAGGTATTGACCCGAGTGCCCTCGATCCAGCTTGTGCGACTGTCCTCTATCAGCAGGTCGGGGCAGCTGGTGGTGGTCAAATGGCCGCCTTTAAGCAGGACACTGCCGGCCCCCAGGGCTGCCAGGCTGGGCGCCATAGCCAGCATTTCGTCGCGGGTGGCAGGCATTGGCCCACCCAGCAGCACCGCTGCTTCAGGCAGGTTGGGGGTGATCAGGTCAGCCAGTGGCACCAGCACTTCACGCACTGCGGCAATGCCCGCTGCGTCGACCAGTACATCGCCGCTTTTGGCCACCATGACGGGGTCCAGCACGATCCAGCGTGGTCGCCGGGCTTCCAGCAAGTCGCGGATGGTCTCGGCTACTTCGCGGCTGGCCACCATGCCGATCTTTATTGCATCGATGGTGACATCATCGAGCAGAGTTTCGAGCTGGAGACGGATAAACTCTACCGGGACCGGGTGTACGCCGCGTACGCCCTGGGTGTTCTGAGCGGTCAGCGCGGTAATGACGCTGGTCGCATAGGCTCCCAGCGCAGAAAAGGTCTTGAGGTCGGCTTGAATGCCGGCACCGCCGCTGGGATCGGAGCCCGCGATGGTGAGCACATTGGGAATGAGGCGGCGCTGAGTCATGGTGTCTTCTCTCAAGTCAGGATGCGTACGAGGGGACGCAATGCTAAGCCTGTTTGTGGTGGCGTTGGCAAGCGCCACGCTGCTTCCGGGAGGGTCCGAAGTCTGGCTGGCGCGGTTATGGTGCCTGGGCGAGCCGGAGCTGGCGCTATGGCTGGTTGCGACCTCGGGCAATACCTTGGGCAGCTTGGTGAACATTGGCTTGGGGCGCTATGCGCGCCGCTTTCAACACCGCCGCTGGTTCCCGGCCTCGCCCCAAGGGCTAGACAGAGCCGAGCGTTGGTACCGTCGCTTTGGCGAGTGGAGTCTGCTGCTCTCCTGGATGCCGGTAATCGGTGACCCTCTCACCGTCCTGGCCGGCATCTTCCGGCTGCCCTGGTGGCGGGCCGCACTCTTGATCACGCTGGCCAAAGGCAGCCGCTACGCCGTGGTGCTCTATCTGGCCCAGGCTTGGCTAGCCCCCCTTTGTTCCGGTAACTGAGCCTACAATACCGACGGTAGCCAGGTCGCCAGCCCAGGGAAGAAGGCCAGCGCCAGCAGCATACAGAGCTGCATGAGGATGAATGGAATCACCCCTTTGTAGATAGTCGAAGTCGGCACAGACTCAGGTGTCACACCACGCAGGTAGAACAGGGCAAAACCGAATGGTGGAGTTAAAAACGAGGTTTGCAGGTTAATCGCGATCATGATGCCTAACCAGATCGGGTCGAGCCCCATCATCATCAGCACCGGTCCAATGATCGGTACCACCACGAAAGTGATCTCAATGAAGTCGAGGACGAAGCCGAGCAGGAAGATCACGATCATGACGACCAGAGTCGCCCCCACTACGCCGCCGGGCAGCGTCTCGAACAGGGCATGGACCAGTTCCTCGCCGCCGTAAGCACGGAATACCAGCGAGAACAGGGCGGCACCGATCAGGATCATGAATACCATACTGGTCACCTTGGTCGTGTTGAGGACCACGTCACGTAGCATGGCGAGATTCATCTTGCGGCTGATCAAGGCCAGCAGAAAGGCACCGGTAGCGCCGACCGCCGAAGCCTCGGTGGGCGTGGCTAAGCCAGTGAGAATCGAGCCGAGAACGGCCACGATCAGCGCGACCGGGGCGATCAGCCCCTTGAGCAGCATTGCCACAGGGTTGCCGACATGGCCC
>DXFC01000127.1 GCA_019114645.1 Candidatus Halomonas stercoripullorum | reverse complement strand
GTGGTGATGATCGAGGCGGGGATGCCGGCATACAGGATCAGCCAGATATTCTGTCCGTCGATGGGGGTCATTGGCCCAATCAGATAGGGCGGCAACAGAAAGAGTACGGCGAACACGACCTGTGCGTAGAGCAGTATCCAGGGGGGCAGGTCCATCGGCCAGCGTTTGAGCATCACGCCATAGAGCGCATAACAAGTGGCTGCCACCACCATCAGCAAATCACCCAAGGCCACTTGCAGTTCAAGCAGCGACAGTGGGTCGCCGCGCCCAAGTAGTACCAGTACTCCCAGCAGGGCCAGCAAGCCGCCTACTACTCCGCCCAGGCTGGGGGCTTCACGCAGGATAAGTGCGCTAAGCAGCACCGTGAGCAGCGGTACCATGGCGGCGAGAATGCCCATGTTGGTGGCCGAAGTCGTTTCGGCCGCTACATAGGCGAGCCCCTGCCACAGCCCCATGCCGAGCAGGCCGAGAGTCGCCAGCTTGTACCATTCGCGCCGAATGATGTAACGATGACGCCAGGCGGAAGGCAGCAGAAAAGGGGTGAGCAGGGCCAGGGCCAATACCCAGCGCAGGAAGGCGATACTGCTGGGAGCAATGGCGCCCACGGTAAGTTGATTGATGGTCATGTTGCCCGACCAGATCAGCACGGCACCGAGTGGCGCGAGAAAGTACAGCAGGGGCATGGTGGCCTCTCGAACATGTGCGGCCCACTATATCGGGGCTCGAGAAAGGCACCATGATATCGGGCTGCCACAGTGGTGCAAATTATGCGGGGCTAATCTTGTCGGGCATGAGAAGAGATAGCCCGGCAGAAGGGTAGGGGGCAAAGAAGAAGCCGGGCGAAGCGGGCTCTCGCCCGGCAATGTATATCAGACGCCGAGTATCTCCTTGGCCTCGTTCAGGGCTTCTTCGGACTGGTCATGCTCGCCGTCGTTGTGATACTGCTCACCCTGTTCGCGCAGTTCTTTTACCCGGGCGAGATCATCCTCGCTGAGCTGGGAAACCTTATTCTCGTCTTCCAATGCTCGGTCGATGTCGGACATCAGTGATGGGCACATGTGAGCCCAGGCGGGTGTCATGAAGGCCATTAGTACCAGTGCGGCAAAGAGTTTCTTGGTCATTGTCGTTCCTCCCGTTGGGCGCGGCCCGATCAACGCTTTCCTGGGCCGGCCCTGTTAAAAGCCTTTCCCCAAATGCCTCGCCGCGCTCCGGCTGCGGTGATTGACCGGGGAGCTGCGGGGTCTAGCGCTGAAAGTATAGATGTCTGGGAGGGCTTTGCACCGAAATGACGGTACCCGCTGGCGTGAACTGGTGCCAATAGTGGAACGGTTCACTCGGCGCCCGAGGGTTGAGTCTGCGACAGCCCCTGGTTGCCAGTGGTTGGGATTCACCGGAGCTGGCTGTCTTTGCTGCCGCGGCGGTTATAGCCGCTGAAGGTGGTGCGCTGCTTGTCGAGCTCGCTTTGACAGGCAATGCATAGGCGTACGCCCTTGACTGCCTCGCGGCGTGCCTGGGGAATCGCTTCGTCGCACTCCTCGCAGTGAGTCAGGCTTTCGCCACTGGGCAGCTGACTACGTACCCGCTGCAGTGCGTCTTCGAGTGTGCTCTCGATTTGTTCCTGTTCGGCACCATCTTTCGCCCAGCCGCCTGCCATAAGAGACTCTCCCGTCTGATAGGTTGCTGCTTTTTAGTTTATCACAAACAGAGAATGGCCCCGACACCTTGCAGTGCGGGGCCATGGTGGCTCTGTTATGCCAGTTTATCAGGCGATGGCGGCAATGCCTGCCTTGGCAATCTGCACGTCCTGGTCGGGCGTGACGCCGGAGACACCCACGGTGCCGGCTACCTGACCGTCGACCATCACCGGCACGCCGCCGGAGAGTAGGCCCTGCAGCGGAGCGGAGAGGAAGGCGTTGCGGCCGCCATTGATCATCTCTTCGAACGCCTGGGTTTCGCGCGCACCCAGGGCCGAGCTACGTGCTTTTTGGGTGGCGACATCGGGAGTCATTGGCGCCGCACCATCCAGGCGACGCAGGCCCAGCAGGTGACCGCCATCATCGGCCACGGCGATGGTCACTGCCCAGCCGTTGGCCTCGGCCTCTTTTTGTGCGGCGTCGAGAATGGCGTTGACGTCAGTCAGGGTGAGTACGGATTTGGTTTTCATGGTGTCTCCTTAAGATGTCAGGGATTCGTCAACAATTTCGATCCAGTGTCTCACCGGTGTGCGGCCTGCGCCATTAAGGTGAGTCTGGCAGCCAATATTGGCGGTGACGATCAACTCCGGGTTACCCGCTTCAAGATTGTTGAGCTTATTGTCACGCAGCTGCATGGAGAGCTCGGGCTGGGTGATCGAATAGGTGCCCGCCGAGCCGCAGCAGAGGTGAGCATCGGCCACCGGGGTGAGGGTGAAGCCGAGCTTGACCAGTACGGACTCCACCGCGCCATTGAGTTGTTGCGCGTGCTGCAGGGTGCAAGGGCAGTGGAAAGCAAGCCGGCGACCGGCGTTGACTTCGAGATTCTCCAGGGGCTCGTCGCGCAGTACTTCGACCAGGTCTTTGGCCAATTCACTGATGCGTTTTGCTTTCTCAGCGTAGGCCGGATCATCCTTGAGGATGTCGACGTACTCCTTGACGAAAGCACCACAGCCG
>DXFC01000126.1 GCA_019114645.1 Candidatus Halomonas stercoripullorum | reverse complement strand
GGAAGCCAGGCGGCCGGCCAAGGGCTGGCACTGGCTATTACTGGTCGTGGCTATCGCGGTCGGTGTTTTCCTTGTCTATCGGCTACTGTCTGTGACCTGGCTCTGACCGCTCTCGTCCTACCGTGATCGATGCGCCCTGTGGCTTGCCGCTGCGGGGCGCTATCGTTTACACCGTATACTCGAAGGGGACCACTACGCTTCAGGCGATTCCTTTATACTCGAATGTCACCACAGTGCTTTACTCTCTACCAGGAATGGAGACCGAAAATGAGCTACACCCCCAGCCGCGCCGATTTCGATCGGTACATGGTACCGAACTACTCTCCCCAGCAGGTCATACCGGTGCGTGGCGAAGGCAGCCGACTGTGGGATCAGGCAGGCCGCGAATATATCGATTTTGCCGGCGGCATTGCGGTTAACTCTCTGGGGCACTGCCATCCGGTACTGACCCAGGCACTTACCGAGCAGGGCAGTACGCTGTGGCACCTTTCCAACGTCTACACCAATGAGCCGGCCCTCAAGTTGGCCAAGGCACTGGTGGAGCGCACCTTTGCCGACAAGGTCTACTTCTGTTCCTCGGGCGGCGAAGCCAACGAGGCGGCATTGAAGCTGGCACGGCGCTGGGCCTTTGATAATTTCGGTGAGTACAAGCAGCGCATCGTGTCGTTTCGCCAGTCATTCCACGGACGCACTTTCTTCACTGTAAGCGTGGGTGGCCAGCCCCAGTACTCCCAGGGTTTCGGGCCGGTGCCGGGCGGGATCGTGCATGGCGAGTTCAATAACCTCGATAGCGTGCGCAACCTGATCGATGACGACACCTGTGCGGTAGTGGTTGAGCCGATCCAGGGTGAGGGCGGGATTACGCCGGCAACCCGGGCATTCCTTCAGGGGCTACGTGATCTGTGTGATACCCATGATGTGCTGCTGGTCTATGACGAAGTGCAGACCGGCGTGGGGCGTACCGGATCGTTATACGCCTACATGGAGTACGGCATCGAGCCCGATATCCTGACCAGTGCCAAGGGGCTAGGGGGTGGCTTCCCCATTGGCGCCATGCTCACGACCGATCGTGTGGCGCCAGCGCTGGCTATGGGCACTCACGGCTCCACCTACGGGGGCAATGCGCTGGCATGCGCGGTAGCCCTGGCGGTGCTGGAGCATATCGATACCCCGGAGGTGCTGGATGGCGTCAAGCAGCGCCACATGCTGTTTCGTGAACATCTCGAAGCGATCAATCACAAGTACGGTGTGTTCAAGGAGATCCGTGGTCAGGGCTTGTTGATTGGAGCCGAAATGGCGACCGAACATGAGGGCCGGGCCAAGGATATTCTGCCGCTGGCGATCGAAGAGGGGCTGATGGCGCTTGTCGCTGGTCCCAATGTGTTGCGCATGGCGCCGTCGTTGGTGATTCCCGAGGCCGACATTGCCGAGGGCATGACGCGGCTGGAGCGGGCCATCGCCAGGCTGGTGGCGGCCAAGTGAGGTTGGAGCACACCCCACAGAAGCGAGCCGGAGATACTGTCATGCTGGTCGTGCGTCCCGTCAGGCCGTCTGATCTGCCGGCCCTGGAGCGGCTGGCGGGTCTGGCCATACCGAGCCTGACCAACTTGCCAGCCCATCGCACCCGGCTGGAGGAGCGGGTTGCCCAGTCGCAGCAGGCGTTTGCCCGTGAGGTCGAGTGCCCCGGTGATGAGCACTATACCTTTGTGCTCGAGGACCTTGAGCGCAACGAGGTCGTCGGTACCGCCAGCCTGCGCGCCCTGGCAGGAGCGCGGGAGGCCTACTACACCTACCGCCAGGAAACGCTGATCCACGCCTCACAACAGCTTAACGTGAGACATGAGGTACAGACGCTGGCGCTGTCCCATGAGGTGTCGGGAACCACTCAGCTATGCGCCCTGGCAATGGACCCGCGTTATCGGGGGACCCACGCCGAGCGACTGCTGCGTCGTGCGCGTCTGATGTTCATTGCCCAGTACCCGGAGCGTTTTGCCAAGGTATTGGCGATGGCGTTTCCGGGGTCTCTCGACGAACACGGAGCCTCTCCGTTCTGGGACAGTGTAGGGCGCCACTTTTTTGTGCATGATTACCATGAAATCAATTATTTAGCCAGTGTGCGCTCGAAGAGCTTCATTGCCGAGGTGATGCCGCAGTTCCCGCTTTATCTGGCACTGCTCACCCCCCAGGCGCGTGACGCTATCGGGCGGGAGCACCCGGCACATGAGGCGGCCCTGGCGGAAATGCTGGATGAGGGCTTCGTGCGTTCGCGGCATGTCGATCTGTTTGATGGCGGCCCGATCATCAAGGCAGATCGCAATCTTTTGCACAGCTTCCGGCATGCTGCCTGGCATCCGGTGCGAGTGTGTCCCGCCCATGCGCTGGCGGATGCGGACCCGGCCATGATCGCCAATCAGCGCCTGGCCGATTTTCGCTGTGTGGTGGCCCGTTACGCGCTGACGCGCACCGGTCAATTGACACTTTCGCCCGAGCACGCCGAACTGCTTGATGTGGAAGAGGGGCGCGCAGTGTTGGCTGCACCGCTGGCGCTACCGCCCTGTGCTACGCGGGGGGCGGGTTATGACAGGGGGGAGCTGTGATGCGTATCCGACCGATTGCCGAAGGCGATCTGGACGAGCTGCAGAAGATCGCCCGCGAAACCGGAGTCGGCTTCACTTCGCTGCCTGACAACCGCGAGTTTTTAAACAACAAAATCGCCACGACAACAGCGGCTTTCGCCCAGCGTACACCCGTCGACCGGCGCAACTACTTTTTCGTATTGGAAGATGAAGAGAGCGGTGAGCTGGCTGGCTGCTGTGCCATTGAAGGCCAGGTAGGCCGCGAAGTCCCTTTTTACCATTACCGCCTGGGAACGCTGGCTCATTCATCAGCCCAGCTCGATTTGCACCGTACTATCGATACGCTGTTTCTCAGCTCCGACCATACCGGGGATGCCGAGGTGGCCTCGCTGTTTCTGCGTCCGCACTACCGGGGCAAGGAGCGCCGGCATCAGCGCAATGGTGCGCTGTTGTCACTGATGCGCTGGCTGTTCATGGCTGAGTTTCGTGACCAGTTTCCCGACAAGGTGCTGGCCGAGATGCGTGGCGTATTCGATGAACACGGCAAGAGCCCGTTCTGGGAGTGTCTGGGCAGGCATTTCTTTCCCATGGATTTCGCTGAGGCCGATCGCCTGACGGGGCTGGGTCAAAAAAGTTTCATCGGTGAGCTGATGCCCAGGTTTCCGATCTATACCCCGTTTCTGTCGCCTGAGGCACGGGCCTGTATCGGCCAGGTACACCGTGATACGCGGCCGGCGCTGGCGATGCTGAAGCAGGAGGGCCTGCGCTGGGAAGGCTACATTGATATCTTCGATGGCGGGCCTACCGTGGAAGCTTACATTGATGACGTGCGTGCAGTACGCAAGTCACGGCGTTGCCGGGTCGAGATTCACGACGCCAGTGATACGCTCCCCCCACGCCCGCGCTGGTTGGCGGCAAATACGGTAATGGCTGATTTTCGTGCTGCTTGGGTGTCCCGGGGGCCCGACGAGGAAGATGTGTTGTCCCTGAGCAAGGCGGAGGCGCAGCGGCTCGGGGTGCAAGCGGGTGATGCCCTGCGTGTCCTGGATACCGAGGAGGTTTCATGAAAGCGATGCAGCAGCTGATGATCAATGGTGCCTGGCAGCCGGGTGAGGCAACGCGCTTCACCAAGCACGATCCGGTGTCTGGCGAGTCGCTATGGCGGGGTGCGGCAGCAAGCGATGCGCAGGGCTCCGCTGCTATCGAGGCGGCTCGCAGGGCTTTTCCGGGTTGGGCCCGGCTCACCTTTGCTGAGCGCCTGGATGTTGTGGAACGTTTTCGTGAAGCGCTGGAGGGTCAGCGTGAAGCGCTGGCGCAGGCCATTGCCGGCGAGACCGGTAAACCTCTGTGGGAGGCGCGTACCGAAGTCGGTGCGATGATCGGCAAAATAGCGATCTCGGTGCGTGCCTATCAGGAGCGTACTGGCGAGCGTAGCCGTGAACTGGGTGATACCACTGCCGTGTTGCGCCACCGCCCCCATGGGGTCATGGCAGTGTTTGGGCCTTATAACTTCCCTGGGCATTTGCCCAACGGGCATATGGTACCGGCACTGTTGGCCGGTAACGTGGTGGTATTCAAGCCCAGCGAGCAGACGCCTCTCACTGCCGATCTTACCCTGCAGTGCTGGCAGCAGGCGGGCTTGCCCGCGGGCGTAATCAACCTGGTACAGGGGGGCGCTCCAGTGGGGCAGGCACTGGCGGCACACCCTGGTATCGATGGCGTACTGTTCACCGGTAGCGCCCGGGTTGGCGGTCTGCTTAACCGCCAGTTCGCCGATCAGCTCGACAAGATTCTGGCCCTGGAGCTGGGCGGCAATAACCCGCTGGTGGTCAAGGATGTACCGGACCAGCAGGCAGCAGTGCTGACGATTCTGCAATCGGCGTTTCTCTCTGGGGGCCAGCGCTGTACCTGTGCGCGGCGCTTGATCGTGCCCGAGGGGCAGGTGGGCGATCATCTGCTCGATGCGCTGGTGGATGCCATGGCCCGCTTGCGGGTAGCAGGGCAGTTTGCCGAGCCGTCTCCTTTCTACGCCGGCCTGGTCAGCCAGGCCGCAGCTCAAGGTCTGCTCGACGCGCAGGATGCGCTGGAGCGGCAGGGTGGCGTGGTGCTGGCGCGCATGGCGTGTCTGGAGAAAGGCACCAGCTTGCTGTCACCGGCACTGATTGATGTAACGGGGCTGGAGGTGCCTGACGAGGAGTATTTCGGACCGCTGCTCAAGGTCTATCGCTATCGCGACTGGGACCATGCCCTGGAACTGGCCAACGCGACTCGTTATGGCCTGGCAGCAGGACTGATTGGCGGCGAGCGGGCCGACTGGGAGGATTTCCTGCTGCGTATCCGTGCCGGCATCGTCAACTGGAACCGCCAGACCACGGGCGCGTCCGGTGATGCTCCCTTCGGTGGCGTAGGGATTAGCGGTAACCACCGCCCCAGCGCCTACTACGCGGCGGATTACTGTGCCTATCCGGTCGCTTCGATGGAAGCTGAAACTCTGGTTCTGCCCGATAGCCTGCCGCCTGGAGTCACGCTATGAGCGAAGCCCTGAGTGAGGCCGGCTTTTATGAGGCTGGCTATCAGGAAGTCAATTTCGATGGCCTGGTAGGCCCCACGCATAACTATGCAGGGCTGGCTCACGGCAACATGGCGTCGATGCGCCATGGCGGCTTGGTTGCCAATCCCCGCGAAGCGGCGCTGCAGGGACTGACCAAGATGAAAACGCTGCTGGATGCCGGTTACGCCCAAGGCGTACTGCCGCCCCAGCAGAGACCTGACCTCGGTGCGCTGCGTAAGCTGGGATTTGCGGGCACCAACCGCGAGGTGCTGGCGCGGGCCGCCAATGAAGCGCCGCAGTTACTGCGTGCGGTGTGCTCGGCGTCCAGCATGTGGACAGCCAATGCAGCCACGGTAACGCCCAGCCGAGATGCACCGGACGGCCGGGTGCATTTTACGCCGGCCAACTTGCAGTCCAGTTTTCACCGCTATCTCGAACCGGCTACCACTGGCCATGTACTGGCAGCGATTTTCGCCGATGAGGCGCACTTCGTGCACCACCCGGTACTGCCTGCCACTCCGGCGTTCGCCGATGAAGGAGCGGCCAATCACACCCGGTTATGCGGTGATCATGGCGAAGCCGGTATCCATCTCTATGTTTATGGACGCCGAGACTTTGGTGCCGGTCCTGGCGAGAGCCGGGAATCGCTGCGCTTCCCTGCCCGCCAGACCCTGGAGG
>DXFC01000125.1 GCA_019114645.1 Candidatus Halomonas stercoripullorum | reverse complement strand
TGGATATTCAGACTTACCTGATGGGCGATGGCTTGACCACCCGGCTGTTGCTGCATCGATTACTGGCTGCCGCCGAGCGCGGTGTTGAAGTGCGCCTGCTGATTGATGATATCGGCGCCGTGGGTCAGGGCCGCACTCTGGCAGCGCTCGACAGTCATCCCAATATTCAGGTACGTGTCTACAATGCGCTCAGTGTGGGTCGTGGCTCGATGGCGGGCCGGGTGCTCGCTTCAGTACCACAGGCCGCACGTCAGCACCGGCGCATGCACAACAAGCTGTGGATCGCCGATGGCGCCCTGGCCATTGTTGGCGGGCGCAATCTTGGTGACGAGTATTACAGCGCCAATGAGCCGCGCAACTTTACCGATCTTGACCTCCTCGCACTGGGCCCGGTGGCGGATCAGTTGTCGGATGGTTTTCATCTCTACTGGAATCATGGCCTGGCTCAGCCTGTTGGCCGCTTTCATGCGGTCGACGCCGCAGCGGGGCGCGAGCTGCAAACCCTGCTGGAAACCTGGGTTGAGCTTGCCGACGACGCTCCCTACCTGGCGGCGCTGCGCCGGCGTTATGCCGATCTTGAGCAAGGGCCGCTGGTGGGGCAGCTACACTGGGGCGAGGGCGTGGCGCTGTGGGATCCGCCAGGCAAGCCGGCCTGGCGCGGCCGCCCTGCGTTCGAGCGCACCATGGCCGGGGCGCTGTATGAGGCCTTGGGCGAACCGCGTGAACGCTTGATGTTGATCTCCGCCTATTTTGTGCCGGGTGAGCATGGCAGTCGCTGGCTGACGGAGCTGGCCGAATCGGATGTCAACGTCATGGTCTTCACTAACTCTCTGGAAGCCACCGATGTCCCAGTGGTGCATGGCGCCTATCAGGGCTATCGCAATGAGCTGCTGGATAGCGGGGTGTCGCTCTATGAGCTGCGCGCCGAGGGCGAACCCGATGATGAAATCGGTTTTGGCGTGGGGACATCAGCGTCTGCGCTGCATATCAAGGCGCTCGGGATCGATGGCGAGCGTATATTTGTTGGCTCACCCAACGCCGATCCGCGCTCTGTATGGTGGAACACCGAGGTCGGGATACTGGCGACCAGTCCGGGACTGGCTGCGGAACTGGATGCCCTGGCCGAGGTTGGCCGCTCCCCGACGCTGAGTTACCGCGTTGAGCAAGATACGGCTGGGAAGCTCAATTGGCTAACCATTCTGGAAGGAGAACCCCAGCGCCTGGAGCGTGAACCGGGGGGCTTCTGGCGCCGGCTGGGCGCCCGCCTGGGGCGGATTGGCTGGCTGGAGCCATTGTTGTGAGCGGCCGGGCGGGCATGTTGCTAAGCTGGCACTTGGCAGGGTTTTCCAAGCGGAGACAGCAGTATGTTGGTCAAGGGCGTATGGCAAGAGAACTGGCAACCGGTACAGGCGAAGGATGAGCAGGGGCGCTTCATTCGCCAAACCTCGACCTTCAGAAACTGGATTACACCGGACGGCAGCCCCGGACCCACCGGTAGGGGCGGTTTCAAGGCCGAAGCCGGGCGCTATCACCTCTACGTTGCCTATATCTGCCCTTGGGCGTCACGTACCTTGATGGTGCGCCAGCTCAAGGGGTTGCAGGAACTGATTAGCGTCAGCGTGGTGAACCCGCAGTTGACTGAGCAGGGCTGGCAGTTTGGCGGCTTCCCCGGTGCCGATGAAGATCACTTAAGCGGAGCGCGTTATCTCCACGAGCTCTATACCCGCGCCGATCCACAGGTCTCCGGTCGCGCTACGGTGCCGGTGCTGTGGGACAAGCAGAGCGGCACGATCGTCAACAATGAATCGGCCGATATCGTGCGCATGCTCAATGGCGCTTTCTCACAGCTTGTCGATGAGGGGCCGGATCTCTACCCGCAAGCGCTTGCCGCCGAGATCGATGCGTTGAGCCAGGTCATCTATAGCGATCTCAATAACGGGGTTTATCAGGCGGGTTTCGCTTCCAGCCAGCAGGCCTATGATGAAGCCTACGCCAAGGTGTTCGCTCAACTCGACGCACTCGAAGGGCGTCTCGCCGACGGGCGCCGCTACCTCTTTGGCGAAGCGCTGACAGAAAGCGACATACGCTTGTTCGTGACCCTGGTGCGCTTCGATGCGGCTTATCACGGGTTGTTCAAGTGCAACCGCAACACCCTGCGCGACATGCCGGCCCTGCACGCCTACATGCACCGCATCCTGGCGCTGGAAGGGATTGCCGACACTGTCAACATCGACCACATCAAGGCGGGCTACTATTCGATCAAGGCGCTCAACCCCAGCGGTATCGTACCGGTAGGGCCTGGCGTCATCTGAAGGGGTGCGTTACAAGTCGCATTTGCCTGTATACCCCACCCACACTGATGGTACCGAGTCGCAAAAGGAGTTGCGCATGACGGATTATTCCACCGCCCCTCGTCACTCATGGGCGATCTTGCTCGGCTGGCTGCTGCTGGTTGGCCTGGTTGCGACAAGTGGCGCGCTTACGTCACCTGACGAATGGTACAACGCACTGGATAAGCCACCCCTCAATCCGCCCAGCTGGGTATTTCCGGTGGTGTGGACAGGGCTCTATCTGTTGATGGCCATTGCTGCCTGGCAAGCCACACTGCGGGCTTCCAACGAGTCACGCTTCACAGTGTTATGGCCGTTTGTGGCTCAATTGGCTGCCAACGGGCTCTGGTCGTTTCTGTTTTTCGGCTTGCATTGGATCGTTATCGCCCTGGTCGATCTCATCATGTTGTGGGGTCTGATCCTGCTGACGATTTTCCGCTTCGCCCGCGTTTCGTCAATCGCTGCCTGGTTGCTTGTGCCCTATCTTGTCTGGGTCAGTTTTGCCGGGTATCTCAATGCAGGCATCGCTTGGCTGAACGGGTAGTACTCGAAAGGGGCCGGTAGCTGTGCCCGGCCGCGAAACGCACGCTCCTGGACCGACAGGAATCCAGCCTGAACAAAGGAAGCATCAGAACAGCAAAAGCCCGGCCGAATGGCCGGGCTGAATTTCTGCTTGCT
>DXFC01000124.1 GCA_019114645.1 Candidatus Halomonas stercoripullorum | reverse complement strand
GGCGTCAGGGCGTCAACTATCGCGCCGGTACCTGGCATGCCATCCAGTCGGTGCTGGAGCGTGAAGGAGAATTCCTGGTGGTGGACCGGGGCGGTGAAGGCAATAACTGCGACGAGTATCCATTGGCGCTGCGTATTACCGTGTGAAATAGTGACTAGATGCCACGAGCGGGTAAATATGAAAATGTTTTCCAAAAAAGCTTGACCATGCGTAAGCTGCTGCCTAATCTAGCTAAACGCATCAGTCAGGTTGCTCAGCAGTTTGACTTGATGATTCTCTGGGTGGGTGTCGGGCCGTCACCTGCCCCTGGATTGCCATGGCGATCCTTGCCCCGGCGACGACTCTGGTTTACCCCCTCCCCCGTCGTCGGGCTTTTTTCCTGCTATCACCGCCTTGAGGTGTGCCATGTCGCATGAGCTTCCTGTCCTGAATGACACGGCGGACCCCGTCACCTGGCTGCGTACTCTGGCTGATACCGCTATCTGTGCTGTTCATCCAGACTCCCTCGTTCCCGACTTGCTCCCCGATCCACCGCCCGGGCGTACCGTGGTGGTGGGAGCCGGCAAGGCAGCGGCGGCCATGGCCAAAGCCCTGGAGGGGGCCTGGCAGGCAAACTGTCCCGGTGCGCCACTTTCCGGCCTGGTAGTCACGCGTTATGGACACGGGTTGCAAGGTCAGGAGGAAGCTTGTGGCCTGATCGAGGTGCTCGAAGCGTCTCACCCGATGCCTGATGACCTGGGCGAACAAGCAGCCCGGCGCATGCTTGCAGCGGTAGCCGGGCTGGGTGAGGAGGATCGTGTCATCGCGTTGATCTCCGGTGGTGGCTCGGCACTGATGACGCTGCCGGCGGAAGGTATTTCGCTAGGCGACAAGCAGGCCATCAATCATGAGTTGTTGCGCAGCGGCGCACCGATCGGGCAGATGAATACGGTACGGCGTCACCTTTCTGCCATCAAAGGCGGTCGCCTGGCGGTGGCCGCGCACCCAGCTCAAGTGGTGACCTGGCTAATTTCCGATATTCCCGGTGACGTAGCGGCCCAGATCGCTTCGGGCCCCACGCTACCCGACCGCACGACACCGGCCGATGCGCTGACGGTACTTGAGCGCTACGCCATCGCCATCCCCGCCCGGGTGCGTCGCCACCTTGAAAATGATCAGAGCGCGCCTTCCCCGGATGATGCGCTTTTCGAGCGTGATGACAGTGTGGTCCTGGCCCGCGCCTGCGATGCACTGACAGCCGCCCGGCAGGCGGCGGAAGTGGCTGGTGCCGCGGTGCGCGTGTTGGGTGATGACCTGGAGGGTGAGGCCCGCGAGTTGGGCCGGGTGCATGCCAGATTGGCTCTCGAAGCGCGTGACACTACTGAACAGCCGCTACTGCTGCTGTCTGGTGGCGAGACCAGCGTTACCGTGCGTGGCGAAGGACGCGGCGGGCGCAACGTGGAGTACCTGCTGGGCATGTTCGAGGCGCTGCAAGGCGCCTCGGATATTTACGCCCTGGCGATCGACACAGACGGGATTGATGGCTCTGAAGATAACGCCGGAGCGTTGTTCACGCCCGACGATTGGAGGCGGGCACAGCAACATGGTCTGGCCGTGACCGATTATTTGTCACGCAATGATGCGTATACTTTCTTTCAGGCATTGGACCGGCTCATCATTACGGGGCCGACGCGTACCAATGTCAACGACTTCCGAGCCATCCTGGTCTTGCCGAGGACACCATGACGTTTCCGCTCCATGCTCCGCTTCACGAACCGATTCGCCGCACCAAGATGGTCGCCACCCTGGGTCCAGCCAGCGACCGCGAGGGCGTGCTGGAAGCCATGCTTCGTGCTGGTATCGATGTGGTACGCCTCAACTTTTCCCACGGTACGGCTGCCGATCACCGCCGTCGCCTGGTGGCCGTGCGCCAGATTGCCGAACGCCTGGGGCGCAGTGTCGCCGCACTGGGCGATCTGCAAGGACCCAAGATCCGTGTGGCCCGCTTCCGGGAAGGGGCGGTCACGCTTGAGGAAGGGCAGCCGTTCATCCTCGACATGGGGATGGATACCGAAGCCGGTGACAGCACCCGGGTAGGCTGTGAGTATGCCCAGCTGGCAGAGGATGTCAGTGCCGGCGATCGTTTGCTGCTGGATGATGGACGGGTGGTGCTTGATGTTGAGCGTGTTGATGGGCAGCAGGTACATACCATCGTGGTGACGGGTGGCCGGCTTTCCGACAACAAAGGGATCAACAAGCAGGGGGGTGGGCTCTCGGCGCCTGCACTTACCGATAAGGACTTGGCGGATATTGAAACTGCCATCGAGATCGGCGTGGACTATCTGGCGGTTTCGTTTCCGCGCTCGGCCGACGACATGCACGAGGCACGTCGCCTGCTGGGTGAGCGGGGTAGCGAGATTGGCCTGGTAGCCAAGCTTGAGCGTGCCGAGGCAGTGGCGGATGACGCCACGCTGGATGCCATCATCAAGGCTTCGGAAGCTGTCATGGTGGCGCGGGGCGATCTGGGTGTCGAGATCGGCGATGAAAAGCTGATCGGAATGCAGAAACGTATCATCAAGCGTGCCCGTACCCTGGATCGCGCGGTGATTACTGCAACGCAGATGATGGAGTCCATGATCAGCTCGCCGCTACCGACGCGGGCTGAAGTGTTTGATGTCGCCAATGCCGTGCTTGATGGTACCGATGCGGTGATGCTCTCGGGTGAAACTGCCGTGGGCGAGTATCCGGTGGAGACGCTGAAAGCGATGCAGCGGGTGTGTCTGGGCGCCGAACGTGAGCGCATCGCTCAGGAATCGAGCCATCGCATTCACGAAGGCTTCTTTCGTATTGACGAAACCATCGCGCTGTCTGCCATGTATGCCGCCAACCACCTGAAAGGCGTGGCGGCTATCGCATGCATGACGTCTACCGGTTATACGCCCTTGATCGCTTCACGCATTCGCTCTGGGCTGCCCATTGTCGGGCTGGCACATAGTCCCGTTGCCCAGCGCCGTATGGCGCTCTACCGTGGTGTGGTCTCACTGCCGTTCGATACGACCGCGATGGCAGTCACCGAGCTCAACGACCGTGCACTTGCTCTGCTGGTAAAACAAGGCATTGCCGAGCCGGGCGATTACGTCATCTTGACTCGCGGTGACGAAATGAATGCCCACGGCGGCACCAATACCATGAAGATCCTCGCTGTCGAACAAAAGCACAAAGAAGGGAAAGGGTAAAATAAGCCATGAGCACAGCCTGGCAGGATGAGGTTGCCGCTGAGACCCGCAATGGCGGGCGAATTAGCGACCATTTCATCGTCGACAAGGTGCGCACCGCCGTACTGACCCAGCGATTGCCGCCCGGTACACGTTTGCCGGAGGTGGCGCTGGGCGAGATTTTCGGCGTCAGCCGCTCGGTGGTGCGCCGTGCCATGACCCGGCTGGCAGCTGATCATGTGGTTACCCAGCGGCCCAATCAGGTGGCCCGGGTGAGGGCGCCGAGCGTTGAAGAAACCCGCGAAACCTTCGATGCGCGACGTCTGGTGGAAGGCGAGGTGGTGGCGTTGCTGGCCGGTCGTCTACCCAAGGCGCAGCTGGATGCCATCGACGAATTGATCGAACGGGAGGCCCGAGCCTACGCGCATGGTAACGAAGCAGAGCGTATCGAACACTCCCTGGCGATACACCACCTGCTGGCCGAGCACTCACCCAATCGCGTGCTGGGCAGCATGCTGACCGACCTGATTCTACGCTCCTCCATTGTTATCGCGCTTTACAAGCGCGCCGGCCTGGCCAGCTGCTACCTGGCGGAAGACCATCCGGCGCTATTGGTGCATCTGCGCAGTGGTGATGGCGAGGCGGCGCGACACTGCATCCACCAGCACCTTGAGGCGCTAGAAGGTTTGCTCGATCTAGGCACGCGTGAGGCGCACATTGACCTGATGGCGATTCTTGGCCAAGGCGAAAGTGTCACTAGCTGATTCATGAACGTAGGCAGTATGAAAATAACGCAAGACGTATCACGCCAAAGGCTGGGTGCCGCCCTGGTGGCTTTGGCTGCGCTGCTGCTGATCTGGCAAGTCTCGGCTGGCGCGCAGGAGCTCGAACGCTCGGCACTGGAGATCCTGTCTGAAGGGGAGCGATATTCGCTACAGGTGGAACTTGCGCAGACCGCTGCTGAACGCCGCAAAGGACTGATGGATCGTGACTCACTCGATCCTGATGCGGGCATGCTGTTTGTCTATCCATCCCCCCAGCCCCCACAGAGCGGTTTCTGGATGTATCGCACCCGCATACCGCTGGATATCGCCTTTATTGATGAGCAGGGGCGCATCGCAGCGCTCTATACCATGCAGCCCTGCACCTCGCCCAACCCCGCTGACTGTCCTGCTACCGTGGCCGGAGTGGAGTATAGTGCGGCGCTGGAGGTCAATGCCGGTTACTTTGAGGCGCATGGTATCGGGGAGGGGGATTGTGTGAAATGGCCGGGTCAGCCTGACGGTTGCGTTGGTGCTTCCAGCGTCGAGTAAAGCGTGTGCCGGCATGTCGGCTAGCGTTGGTGTCCGATAGTAGTAGCCGGCTATTATTCAGCGAGCGACATCGTAAAATGTCGAGGCGAGATGGAATTGTCGATGTCTCGCCAGAACGATAATCATTGCCGGTCCCCTTGGCACCGGCTCCGTTGCAAGGAAATATCATGAACTCAACTCGCCGTTTCACCCGTATTGCCACGGCACTGGCCGGTGCCGCCGTGCTTACCGCCTCGCTTACCGCCCAGGCCCGCGAACTTTCTGTCTCTACTGTACTGTCCGATGCCTTCCCCTGGGGGCAGGCCGCGGAGAAGTGGGCCGAGCTGGTGGAAGAGCGTACCGGGGGCGAGCTGACCCTTCGAGTCTATCCCAACTCGCAGCTGGTGGCAGGTGACCAGACCCGTGAATTTTCCGCCATGCGTTCCGGATTGATCGATATGGCGGTGGGTTCGACGATTAACTGGTCGCCCCAGGTGCCCGAGCTCAACCTGTTCTCACTGCCGTTTTTCTTCCCCGATGAAGCTGCGGTAGACGCGGTAACACAGGGTCCTGCCGGCGAAATGGTGTTCGAGGCGATTGAGTCGCGTGGTGTGATTCCACTGGCCTGGGGCGAGAACGGCTTCCGCCAGGTTTCCAACTCACGTGGGCCGATCACCGAGCCCAATGACCTGGATGGCCTCAAGATCCGCGTCGTGGGCTCGCCGCTGTTCCAGGATACTTTCAATGCCCTGGGTGCCGATCCCACCCAGATGAGCTGGACCGATGCCCAGCCCGCGCTGACTACCGGTGCCGTGGACGGCCAGGAAAACCCGCTTTCCGTGTTCGATGTGGCACGCATCGACCAGGTGGGCCAGGAGTACCTGACGCTGTGGAACTACATGAACGACCCGCTGATCTTTGCCGTCAACCAGCGTGTATGGGAAACGCTCTCCGAGGAGGAGCGCGAGATTCTGCGCGAGACCGCCATCGAGGCGGGTGCCTGGGAAACCGCCATGACTCGCGAGGAGGAGCATGAGCGCCTGGCGGCGATTCAGGAGCGTGGTGTGGAGGTGGTCGAGCTCACTGAAGAGCAGCACGCTGCTTTTGTCGAGGCCACTCAGGGAGTCTACGACAAGTGGGCGCCGCGCATTGGCCAGGAATTGGTCGACACTGCCCGGGAGTCCATCGAGGCCCGCTGAAGCAAGCCAACTTGTTCGGCCCGGCTCCGTTCATGGAGCCGGGCATTTTCCTGTGAGGCGGTCATGAAATTCACCCCCGATGCCAGGCCGGAGCGCTGGCTGGGCTCACTGGCGCTGACCATCATCGCGCTGATCAGCCTGGGCAACGTGATCACGCGCTACTTTATCGGCGGCTCACTGGCTTTCACCGAAGAGTTTTCGGTGTTCTTGCTGGTGGTGCTGACATTCGCAGTCGCTGCGGTCGCGCTGCGGCGCAATGGTCATATCCGCATCGGCATGCTTGAGCGGGCACTGCCAAGCGGGCTGCGGCGGGTGCTGATATTGTTCCAGACTGTGTGCGGGGCCATCGTCTTGGGCCTGATTACCTGGTATGGCGCCAAGCTGACCTGGGAAGAGTATCAGTGGGGGTCGCTGTCGCCGGGGTTGGGCTTGCCGCAGTGGTGGTACCTGCTGTGGCTGCCATTACTTTCTGCCGCAATGCTGGTACGCCTGATGCAGCAGGCCCGCGATCGTCTGAGTGGGAGGCTCACCGATGAGCCCTGATTTGTGGATGATCCTGGCCTTCGCCGGGCTCTTGATTGCCGGCGTGCCGGTTGCGTTTTCACTGGCAATGGCCGGTGCGGTGGGCATCGTAACGGGGCTTTCGCCCGACATGCTGGCGACGCTGGGTACCAACACTTACAACAGCATCGCCAAATACCCGTTGATCGCCATTCCGCTATTTATTCTGACCGGGCTGATTTTCGAGCGCTCCGGGGTAGCGTTGCGCCTGGTACGTTTCGCCCAGGCGCTGATCGGGCCGCGTCACGGCGGGCTGGCGCTGGTAGCGATACTGGTCTGCATGATCATGGGCGGGATGAGCGGTTCCGGCCCGGCCGATGCCGCAGCGGTGGCCATGGTGATGCTGCCGAGCATGACCAAGGCGGGCTATCCCAAGCCTTTCTCCGCCACACTGATCGCCGCTTCCGCTTCAACGGCGATCCTGATTCCGCCCTCCGTGGCGCTGATTCTCTATTCCATCGTGGTACCCGGTGTGGACCTGCGGGCGCTGTTTGCCGCCGGACTGTTTCCGGGCATCCTCGTCGGCCTGTCGC
>DXFC01000123.1 GCA_019114645.1 Candidatus Halomonas stercoripullorum | reverse complement strand
CGCCATGGCCATCGCCAGCTCCTCCACCTGCTCGACGAATGATTCGTGCCACTCGCCGTGTAGAATCAGTGGTTCTTGTACCCAGCGCCAGCGCAGCCCGCTCACGATGCTCTCTACCGCCCGGCGGGTGCCGGTGCCATCCAGTCCGGCACGGATATAGAGCGCACAGGGCAAGCCTTGTTTTTCCTCCAGCACCGGATAGTAACTGCGGTCAAAGAAGTCCTTTAGCGCGCCGCTCATGTAGCCCAGGTTTTCGGTGGTGCCGAGCAGGATGGCATCACAGGCGCGTATATCTTCTGGACCTGCATCCAGGGGTGCCTTTACAGCGACCGATACGGCTTCGATATCAGGATGGCAGGCCCCGCGCTCGGCAGCGTCGCGCAGGCGCAAGGTATTGGGTGAGGGCGCATGGCCCACGATCAGCAGCTGCTTCATATTTGACAGTTTAACGGCTTTTTCCGACTCTGTTGCGAGACTTGACCGCTTTGCCGGGCAAGCATTGCGTTTAGCTAAAGAAGGAGTCCGCACATGGCCTTTGCCCTTTCCACCATGCAACTGGAGAGCCCTGCCTTCCAGGCCCATGGTGCCATTCCTGCCCAGCATACCGGTGAGGGTGCTGACACATCCCCAGCGCTGAGCTGGCGCGACGCCCCGGAGGGGACCAAAGGGTACGCCATCATTTGTCACGACCCGGATGCGCCGCTTGTACAGCACGGCAGTTACGGCTTTGTACACTGGCTGCTCTATAACTTGCCAGGCTCTACCACTGACTTGGCTGAGGCTGCCAGTGAGGGCACCAGCGGCAAGAATGACTTCGGTAAGCTCGGCTACGCGGGTCCCATGCCGCCCGAGGGACATGGCGTGCATCATTACTACTTTTGGGTGCTGGCGCTCGACAAGCCGACCGACTTGCCTGAAGGGCTTGGGCTACAAGAATTACTCAAGCAGCTTGAGCCGCATTTGTTGGGCATGAACCGCCTGATCGGTACCTATCAGCGCAACTGAGATCAGCGCGACTGAGAAGAGTATCGAGTCGCCTGCCGGATCCTTTGCTTGCGCAGGCTCCTTCGTCTAGGTTGAAACATGACCAGTTGGATGACTGGGTTTCGTTTAGATCAAGGAGGACTAGGCAATGAAGCATGACGTACGGGATCTGTTTCCTACGCGCCTGGAGCGCAAGCTCGGCATGTTCGAGCGAGTCGATCCGGTTGTGTTCACTGAGGGCGCACAGCGTCGAGCGGGACCCCTTGGTGAAGCGCAGGTGCGTGAGTACGAAGAGAAGGGCTTTCTTTCGTTCGAGGGGTTTTTCCCGCGAGAGGAGATGGAAGCCTTCATTCAAGAGCTGCGCGACTATGAAGAGGATAGCGACCTCAAGCTCTCGGAAGGCACGGTGCTGGAGCCCGGTCGGGAGGAAATTCGCTCCATTTTCGGTATTCACGAAATTTCCCAGCGCTTCAGCCGCCTGACCCGGGACCCGCGCCTGCTGGCGATGGTGGAACAACTGCTGGGAGAGGGAGTTTATATTCACCAGTCGAGGATCAACTATAAGCCTGGCTTCAAGGGCAAGGGGTTCGACTGGCATTCTGACTTCGAGACTTGGCATAGTGAAGATGGCATGCCGCGCATGCGCTCGCTGAGCTGCTCCATCATTCTTACCGACAACGGTGAATTCAATGGCCCCTTGATGTTGATTCCCGGTTCGCATAAAAGCTTTGTGCCCTGCGTAGGGCGTACGCCAACGGATAACTACAAGGAGTCGCTCAAGAGCCAAGATGTGGGAGTACCCGACGACATCAGCCTGCAGGAGCTGATGCTCAAGGGCGGTATCGAAGCGCCTAAAGGCCCCGCCGGCACCCTGGTGATGTTCGAGTGCAACACCATGCACGGCTCCAACACCAATATGTCCTGCTGGCCACGCAGCAATCTCTTTTTCGTCTACAATAGCGTTCACAATGGTTTGGTCAGTCCATTCTGCGGCAATCGTCCGCGCCCCGAATTCCTGGCCAACCGTACCAATTGGCACCCCTTGCAGCCGTATGGTTGAGCATGTATCGGAAATTGAGTGTGTGCAGCGCGCTGGTATCCGCCGCTCTCATGGCGTTATTGCTGAGTAGCGGCTGTGCCACGCGCTCTTCGCCGTCCCCCTCTGCGGCGACTGACGGAAACATGGAGCCAGTTGAGCCATTGGCGAGCGGTGAAAGGGTAGCTGCGACTGTTCCCACGAGTCGCCATGACCGCTTCTGGATGCCTCCCCACTTCACCTCGGAAGAAGACAAGGTTCACTATTATGCGAGCCGCTTGGCCGATAGAGGCTTCGTTGACGTTTACGGTGGAGAAGAGCACCCCCGGGTGTGGTATATCGCCGCAGAACAACTGGGGCAAATAGGATCGCCTGCCGTGCCGGTGCTTTATGCACTGATTGATACCCGGGATGAATATGAACTCATGCTGGTGCTTTATGCGCTACAGCTGGCAACCCAGGATGCGCGGCTGATGGCTGAGACGGGTGGAGAGTACGTTCAGCTCACCACCAGCCTTGAGTCAGCGGCCAATTCAGTGAATCGTGATATTGCCCTCAGGTGGTGGGAGGAGCATGGTTGGCGCTGGCAGTAGGTGGAACCAAATATTTGTTTCACGAATGTCATGAAACTGTCACAAGACAGCTATACTGTCGCGCCTGTCACGCGGATGTAATGAGTCCGTCATATTTCTTCTAGAGGAAAGCGGTCCTTTCATGTCGAAACCAGCTCCTTCTACTAGCGAAAAGCAGCGCGTCGCCCTGCCCCGCAGGTCAGAGCGCGAAGTGCCGGCCTGGCTGCGTGGGATCTATGCCGGTATCTGCGTCTACCTGTTCCTGGCGGCGTTGGGTGTGATGGGTTCGGGGCTTGGCACCTTCGGTGACGCCAGCGACTTTTTAAGTACGCTGTTTGCCTACGGTGAGAACCCCTTTATTGCCCTGCTGGCGGGCGTGCTGGTCACAATGATTGTGCAGAGCTCGTCGTTTACCACCGCATTGATCGTGGCGCTCGTAGCCAGTGGAGAGATGCGGCTGGGCACGGCGGTGTTTGCGATCATGGGGGCCAATATCGGTACTGCGGTTACCGGTGTGATCGTGGCGCTGGCCAATATGCGCATTCGGCGCAATTTCAGGCGCTCTTTCTCGGCCGCGCTGATGCACGACTTCTTCAACATGCTGACCGTGCTCATCATATTTCCGATCGAGTGGATAAGCGGGCTGCTACACGACAGTGGACGTGGCCTGTTCACGCGCTTTGCCAGTTGGCTTGCCGAATTGATCGGGCTTGATGAAGTCGCCCGCCCAGGGAGCCCGATCAAGGTAATTACTGAGCCTGTCGTCAGCATGTCCAACAATCTGGCCGGCCTGCTCACAGCAACGCCTGCAGCCCATGGGCTGGTGGTGGCGGCGCTGGGCATGCTGTTACTGTTCATTGCCCTCATCTTTATGGTGAAGAACTTGCGTGGCGCCTTGTTACGGCACATGGATGGTTTGTTCAGCACTTACTTCTTCCGCAGTGACTTGCGCTCTTACAGTGTCGGCCTTCTGGCGACTGTGCTGGTGCAGTCCAGCTCTATTACCAGTAGCCTGATGGTGCCCTTGGCTGGTGCCGGTGTCGTGCGCTTGCGGCGTGTCTTGCCGTATATGATGGGGGCCAATCTGGGGACGACACTGACCACGGTACTGGCGGCCACTGCCAACCCTGTTGCTGCGGCCATGACGGTGGCGCTGTTCCATGTCATGTTCAATCTTACCGGTACGGCTGTGTGGTACCCCCTGCGACGCATTCCCTTCAGGATAGCGGTCTGGTACGGCAAGCTGGCGGCAAACAAGACCCGCTATGCTTTCCTGTTTTTGATCGGTTTGTTCCTGGTGGTGCCGGCAGTGGGAATCGGTGTTGTCGAACTCGTCATGAGCCTGCGCTGAGCGCATCTAGAGGAGCTTTTAACATGTTTCGTAAGCTATATAGCGCTCTAACCTCGGAAAGCAGTGTCGACCTGGCGTTCAAAGAACTGACGGAGATGCTTGAGCATGGTGCCTGGATGTTCGAGCGTGCCAATGAAGCACTGCACAGTACCCAGTCGGCTGACGAGATGCGTGAGCCGCTCTATGAACGCGATCGCCAAATCAATGAACTTGAGCGTTCGATTCGGCGCAAGGTGTTGCGTTACCTGACGGTTCATCCCGGGCACGATGTAGCGATCTGCCTGGCTTTGATGAGCGTAGCCAAGGATGCCGAACGCATAGGCGACTACTGCAAGAACGTTTTCGAGGTAGGGCACTTCTATCGCGAAGGGTTCAACGTGCCCAAATACCAGCAGCCGCTGGATCATATTTCCACCCAGACAGCCGCCATGTTTAGCCTGGTGATCGCAGGGGTGCGGGACTCCAACGAAGCCCAGGCGCGCAAGGCGCTGGCCAGCTCAAAGGAGATTCGCTCGCAGTGTGACCAGCTGATCAAGGAGCTCTTCCGCGACGAGGACAAGGTTGCCTTCCATGAGGCTGTGGCTTACTCCTTGCTGGCACGTCACTTCAAGCGTGTGGCGGCACACCTGGCACATGTTGCCAGTGCCGCGCTGGGCCAGCTTGAAGAGCTGGACCTTCACTCCAGTGATGTGGAGTGATGCGGCAGGCAGTCGGGTAGAGATTCGCGTAGCGAGCGTGGCTGAATGTTCAGGTCGGCGAAGGTACCTACACCTTCGCCGACTACGTTATCCTCCGCCAGCATATAGAGCTGATCACGGGTCAGGGGCGGGCTAGGCAATACCGCCAGCGGCAGAACCGCCAGGTGCCAGAGGGGAAAGGGGATGGGCAGCAGGGGGCGCTCTCGCTCCAGGTGAGTCATGACCAGCCTTACGGTGTCACGATAGCGCAACCGGTCCGGGCCGCCGAGTTCATACAGCCGACGCTCGGGGGCTGCCTCACCCAACAGGCGCACCATTGCCCTTGCCACATCGACAACATGCACGGGTTGCAAGAGCGCCTCGCCGCGACCGAAGAGAGGGATGGCGGGCAGGCGGGCAAGGTCTGCCAGGCGGGCAAGAAAGACGTCGTCCGGTCCGAACAGCACGCTGGGGCGCAATATCACCGCTTTGGGATATGCCTCTATCACCGCCGTTTCGCCGCGGGCCCGGGCCCTGACGTAGCTTGAGCGGGACGCCGTATTCACGCCCAGGCCGGAAAGCTGAATGAAAGTCTCGACGCCTGCGGCCCTGGCGACATCCGCCAGACGACCGGCACCTTGCACATGCACATCCTCGAAGGTGGCCCTTTTACTCT
>DXFC01000122.1 GCA_019114645.1 Candidatus Halomonas stercoripullorum | reverse complement strand
CAATGAGCCGGCACGCATTGTCGAGGTATGCGAAATGGTAGCCAAGTTGCGTAATGAAGACCCCGTCACCATCGCCGCGCAGAGCACGGCGAATGTGAGGCGAGTGTTCAATATTTGACTTAGCCACTGCGGTAAGTTCAGGAATTGTAGGAGACCGGCTTTGCCGAGCGAACCAGCGCGCAGCGCGGGCGGGGTTGAATTTATCTCTAACTCCCCTGTGCGGCCAGTTCTTCTGGATCCACCCGTTCCACTGCATAGGGCAGGGGCAGTATCTCGACCGCTTGCCCGTCAACGCTGAGCGGGCCAAGGTCGGCGTTGGTGTTGAGCACCACCAGCAGTTCGGTGCCACCCTGGCCGTCCAGTTCGGCAGCCACGATGTCGCCGCGGTTCTTGCCTTCGCTATCCACCACACTGGCACCCAGTTCGGGTAGCTGCTCCGTTCCGGTTCGTGCATGGGCCAGACGCTTTTTCACCTGACCCCGGAAGTGTGCCCGGGCCACGACCTCCTGGCCGGTATAACAGCCCTTCTTGAAACTGATGCCGCCCAGGGCTTCCCAATTGATCATCTGGGGCAGCAGGGCATCCTGGTGGGCAGGAGTGAGCCAGGCCAGACCGGCGCGAATGTCTTGCAGGCACCAGGCGGCATTACCGACCGGGTGAGCCGTGGCGCTGAGCCGGGTGAAAACGGCTTCGGCGCGATCCAGGGGCAGGCAGAGCAATAGCCGTGGTTGTGGACCTGGATGAGCCAGCAGCTGGAGCGTTTCATCGCCTGCCTGGTGCCAGGTCGCCAGGGGTGTCGAGGCCGGCGCGAGGCCTGTCGCCTCGGCCACCAGGGCTTCCGCTCCCTCTCCCATGATACCCAGCGCCGTCAGGTCATCACGCGGTTCGAGCTGACTCTTGTAGAAGGGGGCAAATTTTTTCAAGTGGTCCTGTAGCGGCTGTACCAGGCCTTGATGCAGGATCAGGCGATAGCGTTCGGGGCTGATGCGCAGTAGTTGGGCATTGGCGAGCATGCGTCCTTTGGCACTGCAGAAACAGGTGAGCGGGGCGAAGTCGCCGTTGGCCAAATCGATCTGGGCACTGGTCTGTCCCTGCAGCAGCTTGTCGGCACCGGCGCCGACCACATCAAGTATGCCGAGATGAACCAGTGGCGTGACGTGTGGCTGTATATCGTTAGTTGGGCTGTTGCCAGGCTCAGGGCTGTTATGAAGCTCAGGGCTGTTGAAAGTCACTCGCTCCGCACTTGTCTGCTGCCCGTTCAAGCGGGTTATCCAGTTGCGCATCCAGCTAGCTCCGCGTTGTTCCGTCAAGGGTGGTTCAGCCTGAAGATGGGGGCTCGGCGGGCCTTTTTCAAGCGGTGTTGCGTCCTTGGGGGCATGCTAAACTGCGGTTTTACGGGAAATACTATGAGGGCAGGCAATGCCGCAGCAGTCGCTCAGCTTTACCGGCGTGGAGAACGCCGATCAGGTGAATCGGATTACCACCGCACTGATGATGGTGGAGGGTGTCGAAAGTGCCGAAGTCGGTCGGCATGGCGCCGACGTGGAAGGTCGGGTGCGCCGTGAAGCGCTGATACGCGCCATCAACGATTTGAAGCTGCCCATCGAGGTCAAATAAGACGAAAACCAGTGTCAAGCAAGACGCAAAACATGTCAGGAAAGGGAATGAGCAAGAGCATCGAGATTGTCAGCGAGCGTAACTCCGTTTTTCGCCAACGGGTGAAAATTGCCGGTTTCGACGACCTGCATGCCGATGTGCCCATGGCGTTTGGCGGGGAAGAGAGTGCTCCCGACCCGCATGACTACTTTGATCTCTCGCTGGGAGCGTGCAAGGCGATCACTGCGCAGATGTATGCGCGGCGTAAGAAGTGGCCGCTGGAAGGCATTAGCGTCAAGGTCAATCGCGATGATAGCGAGGAACAGAAAGGCACGTATCGACTCGAAGTGTTGATGGCCTTTCATGGCATTGAGGATGAAGCGCAGCGCCGGCGGCTGGAAGAGATCAGCCACAAGTGCCCCATCCATCGCCTGATGACCAGTGCCACCGTTGAGGTGACGACCCGCAGCGTCGCCGCCGAGATTTGAGTCGTGTAGTGGTGTAAACGCGACGCGACTCGATTGAGTATTTGCCAGGCGGCTGCGAGCGTCTGGCACCTGCCGGAGCCACAATGAGCAAGCCGTTTCGCCTCAATGCCAAATTCAGCCCTGCCGGGGACCAGCCTGCGGCCATTGCCAGCCTCATCGAGGGCATCGAGTCGGGGCTGGCGCACCAGACACTACTGGGGGTTACAGGCTCCGGCAAGACCTTCACCATGGCCAATGTGGTTGAGCGTCTGCAGCGACCGACCATTGTGCTGGCACCCAACAAGACCTTGGCGGCCCAGCTGTATGGCGAATTCAAGTCGTTCTTTCCTGATAACGCCATCGAGTATTTTGTTTCTTACTACGATTACTACCAGCCGGAGGCGTACGTCCCTTCGTCAGACACCTTCATCGAGAAGGATGCCTCGATCAATGATCATATCGAGCAGATGCGCCTGTCGGCGACCAAGGCGCTGCTGGAACGGCGTGATGCGCTGATTGTGGTTTCGGTGTCGGCGATCTACGGCCTGGGGGATCCTGAGCAGTACCTGAAGATGCGCTTGCACTTTAGCCGTGGCGAGTTGATCGATCAGCGTAGCTTCTTGCGCCGCCTGGCCGAGCTGCAGTACACCCGCAACGATATGGATTTCAAGCGGGGTACCTACCGTGTACGCGGGGATGTGATCGATATCTATCCGGCCGACTCTGACGAGGAGGCGGTGCGGGTCGAGCTGTTTGATGACGAGATCGATTCGATCCGGCTGTTTGATCCACTCACCGGCGAGGCGCGGGGTCAGGTGCCGCGCATGACCATCTATCCCAAGAGCCACTACGTGACGCCGCGGGAGACGATTCTTGCCGCCGCCGCCCAGATCAAGGCGGAGCTGGTGGAACGCCTGGAATGGCTGCGCAAGAACGACCGCCTGGTAGAGGCACAGCGGCTTGAGCAGCGCACGCTGTACGATCTGGAAATGATGCACGAGCTGGGCTACTGCAACGGCATCGAGAACTACTCCCGCTATCTCTCGGGACGTGCTCCCGGTGAGCCGCCACCGACCTTCTTCGACTATTTGCCGGATGATGCCCTGCTGTTCATTGACGAATCCCATGTCAGCGTTCCCCAGGTGGGGGGCATGTACAAGGGCGACCGTTCGCGCAAGGAAACCCTGGTGGAGTACGGGTTTCGTCTGCCCTCGGCACTGGACAACCGTCCCATGACCTTTGAGGAGTGGGAGCGTATCTCGCCCCAGACGATCTTTGTTTCGGCAACGCCCGGTCCCTATGAGGCCGAACACGCCGGCCAGGTGGTGGAGCAGGTGGTGCGCCCCACTGGTCTGGTGGATCCGGAAATCGAAGTGCGTCCGGCTACTACCCAGGTCGATGATCTGCTCTCCGAGATTCGATTGCGTGCCGAGGTGGGCGAGCGGGTATTGGTCACGACCCTGACCAAGCGCATGGCAGAAGACCTCACCGAGTACCTGGACGAGCATGATGTGCGTGTGCGTTATCTGCACTCGGACATCGATACCGTGGAGCGCGTCGAGATCATCCGTGATCTGCGCCTGGGCAAGTTCGATGTGTTGGTGGGCATCAACCTGTTGCGCGAGGGTCTCGATATCCCCGAGGTTTCGCTGGTGGCGATTCTCGATGCCGACAAGGAGGGGTTCCTGCGTAACGAACGCTCCCTGATCCAGACCATCGGGCGGGCGGCGCGTAATGCACGGGGCAAGGCCATTCTATACGCCGACCGGGTCACCGATTCGATGCGCCGCGCCATAGATGAAACCGAGCGCCGGCGCAACAAGCAGATTGCTCACAACGAAGCGCACGGCATCACGCCGACGACGGTGACCCGCTCGGTGGCCGATATTCTCGAGGCCGCCCAGGCCCCCGGTCGCAAGGGCAAGGGGCGCCACAGCGAGCGCAAGGTGGCGGAAGGGGCGGCGATCTACGATCTTGCCGAGCTCTCGCCCACGGATCTGGCCAGAGAGGTCATTCGGGTCGAGGATGCCATGTACGAAGCCGCGCAGAACCTGGAGTTTGAAGAAGCGGCGCGGCTGCGTGACCGCTTGCATGAACTCAAGGAACGCCAGCTGGCGCTAGGCTAGGCTTTGCCCCGGCTATTCTTTGCGTTTGAATAGTGAGCGGCCCATCTGCTTGGCCGAGAGCTTGGCGCTGTGCACGCCGGACGAGTCGCCTTGAAGGATCGAGGTCAGATAGCTCTTGGCTTGCTTGAGCTCGATGTGTGGCGGCAAGGGGGCGATGTCCGCATCGGTATAGGCGTTGATCACGACCGGGCGGTCCGCTGATAGTGCCGCGTCCCAGACCCGGTCAATGTCGCCGGGTTCACGCATGATCAGCCCTTCGAAGCCGAGCAGCTTGGCGTATTGGTCGTAACGGAATTCGGGCAG
>DXFC01000121.1 GCA_019114645.1 Candidatus Halomonas stercoripullorum | reverse complement strand
TGGCTTCCGGCTGTTCGGCATCGGGTTCCGGATGCTCGAAATCCTCAGGTACCTTCACTGTCTTTAGATGCTCATACTCCTCTTGGGGCGTCTTGCTCTCCCTGGTGTCCATGGGGCACCTCCCTTTGACGCTGGATTTTTGCCCGCCGTGGAACCGCGATCCCAGTACGCCGGGCTATAACGTCACGACATCGAACTCCACTTCCGGGTTCACATCAGCGTCGTAATCGACGTCATCCCGCTCGAACCCGAACAGCTTGAGAAAGTCGTGCTTATAACCAGCATAGTCGGTGATCTCGAACAGGTTGTCGGTAGTGACCTGAGGCCACAGCTCCCTGCACGCCTGCTGCACATCGTCACGCAGCTCCCAATCGTCCAGCCGCAGACGGCCGGCCTCATCGGTAACCAGCTCGCCTGCCAGTCCTTCGGCTGAATAGAGCCGCTCGCCGAACAGGCGATTGAGCTGTTCAATAGTGCCCTCGTGCAGCCCCTGTTCTTTCATGATCCGGTACACCATGGCGATGTAGAGCGGCATGACAGGGATTGCCGCGCTGGCCTGGGTCACCACCGACTTGAGCACCGCCACATTGGCACCCCCACCGCTCGCTTTAAGCCGGGTATCGATCTCACCCGCGGCGCGATCCAGATCTTCCTTGGCCTTGCCCAAGGCGCCGTGCCAGTAGATCGGCCAGGTAATCTCGGTACCGATGTAGCTGAATGCCACACTACGCGCCCCCGGCGCCAGTACGCCTGCCTGGTCCAAGGCAGCGATCCACAGCTCCCAGTCCTCGCCACCCATCACTGCCTTGGTATCCTCAATTTCCTGCTCGGTAGCAGGCTCTACCTCGGCTTCGATGATGACATCCTTGTTGGTGTCAATGGCGGTGGCGCGATAAGTCTCGCCGATGGGCTTCAGGCTCGAACGTTTCAGCTCGCCGGTATCGGGCAGCTTACGTACCGGCGAAGCCAGTGAGTAAATTACTAGATCAACCTGGCCCATATCCCGCTTGATCAGCTCAATGGCTTTTTCACGAGCCTCGTGAGAGAAGGCGTCACCGTTGATCGACTTGCTGTAAAGGCCCTCAGCCTTGGCGAACTTGTCAAAGGCAGCGGAGTTGTACCAACCGGCGGTACCGGGTTTTTTCTCGCTACCGGGCTTCTCGAAAAAGACACCCAGAGTATCAGCACCGTAGCCGAAGGCTGCGGTAATCCGTGCCGCCAGGCCATAGCCGCTGGAAGCACCCACCACCAGCACCCGCTTGGGTCCCTTGGCCTTGTCGAAGGTGCAGGCGCGAGTCGTCTCGATCTGCTCGAGTACATTCTTCTCACAGCCAACGGGATGGGTGGTAGTGCAGATGAAACCACGAACCTTGGGTTTGATGATCACGGCAGACCTCATTGTTGGTGTAGTAGCGCCACGCAAGACGCCAGTTCGATACGTATGGGCAATGGCGGTATTCTAGCGGCCGCGTTGCCATCTGTCCGCACTTGAGCGCCGCCTGATGCTGAGGCACGATGCAGCCCTGATCTCAAGCCCCGGCCCCGCAAGGAGAGAACCATGAATGCTCAAGCCCTGGTGGATAAGCGTGGCGAACTGTGGCTGGCCCTGGCCCCACTATGGCTGGACCGTGAGCCCAGCGAACGTGATTTTTCGCACATGGTGAAAGTTATCCAGCGCCACGATCTGACACTGCATGAACTGGAATGGATCTTTCGTCTGGAGCTCGCCCCGGTCATGGCTCGCAACCAATTATCGGTTGCCGGCAACTGGCGCAATTTTGACGACTATGAGCTGATGCAGCGGCTGGTGGCTCATAACCTGCGACTCAAGGGCTGGCGCCGCAAAGGCTGGGCACTGTTCTCTGGACTGACCACCATGATGGCACGGCATCGATGGAATCGGCTGATAGAGCATCTCATGGTGGAGCGCGGAGAGTTGCCCTCTTCATGAACGTCTTCCCGCTACAACCGGAAATCCTCATCCAGGGCCTGCTCTAGCGCCTGCAGCAATTCCGCACCATGCCGACGGGGTGAGAAGCGCTCGATAACCCTGCCGTCACGCGCCACCAGAAACTTGGTGAAATTCCATTTGATCACACCGGTACGCAGCAGGCCCGGCGCCTGCCGTTTCAACTCGACAAACAGTGGGTGGGCATTCCTCCCGTTGACTTTGACCTTCTCCATCACCGGGAAAGTGACGCCATACCGGGTGGAGCTGAAGGCACAAAAGTCGAGCGCGGTTTCAGGTGACTGTCGGGCAAACTGATTGCAGGGAAACGCCAGAACGGTAAAGCCCCGGTCGCGATGACGCCGATAGAGGCGCTCCAACTCACCCAGTTGGGGCGTAAAACCACAACGGCTGGCCACATTCACAATCAGCAGCACCTGCCCACGCAGGGCACGCAGATTGAACAGCTCGCCGCGAAAGGTGTGACACTCATGTTCGTGAATGCTCATGTTCTCTCTGCCCCGTCGTCATCTACCGCTCCCAGGTCCGGGAACTTGACTACTTCAAGGAAAACCGATCACCACGCGTAGCGCAAGCATCAGCAACATCACCCCAATAATACGATGAATCCAGTGCGCCCGCGCCTGCAGCCAGGGCAATACACGGGAATGGGTCAACGACACGGCCACCAGCACGTACCAGGCGCCATCGGTAATCATGGCAGTCAGGACAATCACCACCTTGGCAAGCAGCGACATGTCCGGGGTGAGGAACTGGCTGAGCAAAGCCACAAAAAACAG
>DXFC01000120.1 GCA_019114645.1 Candidatus Halomonas stercoripullorum | reverse complement strand
ATTATCGCCCTGGTAGTGATCTGTGTGATCAATTCAGTGCAAACCATCGGCGATCTGTCGGCCACCACGGTGGGCGGCATGAATCGCGAACTGAAGACCAAGGAGTTGACCGGAGGGTTGCTGGGCAACGGTCTGACGACGGCCCTGAGTGCTTTTTTCGGCGCTCTGCCGACCTCGACCTTCAGCCAGAACGTCGGCATTGTGGCAATGACCAAAGTGATCAGCCGCTTTGTGCTGGCATTGGCTGGTGGATTCGTATTGCTGGCGGGCTTGAGTCCCAAGTTCGGTGCGCTTATGACCACCATCCCCTACCCGGTACTGGGAGGCGCTACCATTACGGTCTTCGGCATGATCACCATGACCGGCATCAAACTGATCATCAAAGATGAGCTTTCTGCCCGTAATATGACCATTGTCGGGTTGGCACTGGCACTCAGCCTGGGTATCGCCGAAGTGCCTGCGGCGATCGAACAGTTTCCCGGGTGGTTGCAGAGCGTGATTGGTGGAACACCCATTGTTCTGGCTGCGCTTACTGCTTTCGTGCTCAATCTGGTTTTACCGCAGGTGACCCTGGATGATGAAGCCAATGAGCGTGAAGCCTTGGCACGCAGTGAAGCAAAGGCCGACTCTGCCGCTCAGGAGAAGGGTGAAAAGCCGCGGGTAGAGCGTATGCAGCTCAGTGGTTCTCGATAGCTGTGAGACCATTGCGTTATAAAAAAGCCGCGCCCGGAGCCGTCTTCGGGCGCGGTGGTGTTGCAGGGCCCGAGTGTGAAAGGCTTATTCTGCGGCCCGAGCTTCCAGGCGGAAGAGGGCAATGCGGTTGACTTGTTCGATAGCGGCCTGACGCTCCTGCTCCGGCGAGTTTTCCAGCCGCGTCTCGAAGGCGGCAAGAATGATATGCCGATCACTCCCCTTCACGGCCATGATGAAAGGAAAGCCGAACTTCTCCTTGTACGCCGCATTGAGGCGCTCGAAGCGGGCCAGCTCCTCGGGGGTGCACTGGTCAAGCCCGGCCCCCGCCTGCTCCCGGGTGGAGTCATCGGTCAGCTCCCCCGCAATTGCCGCCTTGCCTGCCAGGTCCGGGTGTGCGCGGATCACTTCAAGTTGGCGCTGTGCCGGGGCACTGCGAAGGACTTCGCCCATCGCCTCGGCAAGCGCGGCCGGGGTGTCGTGTTCAGGGCCTAGCCCGTTATCCCAGGCCAGTTCGGCCACCCAGGGGGAGTGTTCATAGATATCGCCAAAACGCTCGACAAAAGCGCTGCGGTCCAGCGTGCTGGGGCGAGGTGACAGTAGCGGGGAGCTCATTGTTATCTCCAGGTTGTGTTGTAAGGATAGCAACCAAAGTGTATACAAAAACACTTTGAAATGTAGCCCGAAACCGATAAGACTGTAGACCATTATGGCGAAGCGAGCTTCGCCGGTTATTGGCTTACACCGAGGCTGCCCGAGGTGGCTTGGGTCAACTGGAGGATAACAACATGGGACGACTCACGACTCACGTATTGGATACCGCCCAGGGATGTCCGGGTGAGGGGATCAAAATTGATGTCTATCGGCTGGAGCAGGGTCAGCGTATCGCGCTCAAAAGCGTGACAACCAATGATGACGGTCGTTGTGATGCGCCGATTCTGGAGGGAGACGACTTTCGGGCCGGTGAGTATGAGCTGGTTTTTCATGCCGGTGATTACTTGCGCCAGCAAGGTGTTCAGGCAAGCGAACCCCGCTTCCTTGACGTTATTCCACTGCGCTTCGGGGTGGCTGACGCAGCGCAGCACTATCATGTACCACTGCTGCTCTCTCCGTATGGCTATTCCACCTATCGCGGTAGCTAGCTTTAATCAAAAAACAATTAACGAGACCCTCTGATGCAAGCTTATCTGCTGGAATTCGTCAATTTTATGCTGCGCTGGCTGCACGTCATCGCCGCGATCGCCTGGATCGGCGAGTCGATCTATTTCGTGATGCTGGATAACAGCTTGCGCAAGCCAAAAGCGGTTGAAGACCAGGAAAAAGGAGTCTTCGGCGAGATGTGGGCGGTACATGGAGGTGGTTTCTATCATAACCAAAAGTACGCCACGGCCCCCGCCAAGCTACCCAATGACCTGCACTGGTCATTCTGGAAAGCTTATACCACCTGGCTTTCCGGCTTCGCGCTGTTCTTGCTGCTGTATATGACCCAGCCGGGCTTCTATCTGGTCAACCCTGATAGTAACTGGGCTTGGGCGGCTGGCCTGAGCGGCTGGCAGGCCAACGTGCTGGCGCTGCTCTTCTTGCTGGGTGGCTGGGTGATCTACAACGAGATGTGCAAGCGCATCAGCCCCAATATGGAGCGCGACGGGGTGCTCAGTCTGGCGGTGGCCGTATTGGTGGTAGTGGTGTCCTATCTCAGCGTGCAGCTGTTCTCGGGGCGTGCCGCCTTCCTGTTGACTGGTGCCGTCATGGCAACCGCCATGTCGGCCAACGTTTTCTTCTGGATCATTCCCGGTCAGCGTCGCATGGTGAAAGCCATGCAGGCAGGAGAAGCGCCCAACCCGCTGGACGGCAAGCGCGGCAAGCAGCGTTCGGTGCACAACACTTACTTTACCTTGCCCGTGGTGTTGCTGATGATCAGCAACCACTACTCCTTTGTGTATAACCATGAATACGCCTGGATGCTGATGGCGCTGTTCATTTTCGCCGGTGCGTTGATTCGCCAGTTCTTCGTGCTGATGCATGCGGGCAAGATTCAGCCGGCGTATCCGGTGGCGGGTGTGGCGTTGATCCTGCTGGTTTTCTGGCTGGCGGCGCCCTCCTCCGATCAGGCCGGTACGGCAGGTGAGGTGAGCGGTGAGAGCGTCACACTTGCCGACATTCAGCCGTTGATCGACCGGCACTGTATCGCCTGCCATTCGCAGCAGCCGACCCAGCCGGGTTTCTCCGCGCCCCCGGCCGGTATCGCCTACGATAGCGAAGCCCAAATCCGGCTGCATAAAGAAAACATTCAGCAGGTAGTGGCCAGCCGTTATATGCCGCTTGGCAACATGACCGGCATGACCGACGAGGAACGGGCAACGGTCAGCGCCTGGTCGGAGTGATGCCATTGAAGAACGAAAGAGGATAGTGATGAACGCTAGTCCTGATTACCCCCGTGATCTTGTCGGCTACGGCCGTAACCCGCCCCATGCCAACTGGCCGGGACGCGCGAAAATAGCCGTACAGTTTGTCCTCAACTACGAAGAGGGCGGCGAGAATTGCGTGTTGCACGGTGATGCCGGCTCCGAGCAGTTCCTCTCCGAGATCATTGGAGCGGCTGCTTATCCCGACCGCCACCTGAGCATGGAGTCCATCTATGAGTATGGCTCGCGTGCCGGTGTATGGCGCATTTTGCGTGAGTTTGAGCGTCGGGGCCTGCCGCTGACGGTCTTTGGTGTCGCCATGGCGCTGGAGCGTCATCCCGAAGTGGCACATGCCTTCAAGGAGCTGGGTCACGAGATTGCCTGTCACGGCTACCGCTGGATTCACTACCAGGAGGTGCCCGAGCAGGTTGAGCGTGAGCACATGCAGCGAGCCATCGAAATCTTTCAGCGCCTGTATGGGGAGAAGCCGCAGGGCTGGTATACCGGCCGCGACAGTCCCAACACCCGGCGGCTAGTGCTCGATGAGGGCGGGTTTCTCTACGATAGCGACAACTACGGTGATGACCTGCCGTTCTGGACCCGTGCGGCCGACAGCCAGGGGGTCGAACATGATCACCTGATTGTGCCGTATACCCTGGACAGCAACGATATGCGCTTCGCCGCGCCCCAGGGCTTCAACACTGCGGAGCATTTCTTTGCTTATCTGCGCGACGCCTTCGATGTGCTCTATGCCGAAGGCGAGGAGTCGCCCAAGATGCTCTCGGTGGGGATGCACTGCCGGCTGCTTGGCCGCCCCGGCCGCTTCCGCGCGTTGCAACGTTTTCTTGATCATATCGAGGCCCATGACCGTGTGTGGGTGACACGGCGCATCGATATTGCCAGGCACTGGATGGAGCATCATCCGGCACCGGCGCGATAACTCCTTTCAAGGAACTAGAATGAGCCAACGTACTTACTATGCCCCCAAAGGGGGGCACCCGCCCCAGACCCAGCTGCTTTCCGACCGGGCGGTGTTTACCGAAGCCTATGCCTTCATTCCCAAGGGTGTGATGGGCGACATCGTCACCAGCAACCTGCCGTTCTGGGAAAGCACCCGTCTCTGGGTGCTGGCACGGCCGCTCTCCGGTTTTGCCGAGACCTTCTCGCAATACATCATGGAAGTGGGGCCGGGTGGCGGTAGCGAACGTCCCGAACCCGACCCGAATGCCGAAGGCGTGCTGTTCGTGGTTGAAGGGGAAGGGGTCTTGACCCTGGCCGGCGAGCGTCATCTGATGGTGCCGGGCGGCTACGCCTTCCTGCCGCCGGGAAGTGACTGGCAACTGCGCAATGAATCCGACGCGCCGGTACGTTTCCACTGGGTACGCAAGGCTTACGAGAAGGTCGACGGTATCGACGTGCCCGAGGCTTTCGTCGTCAACGAGAACGACATC
>DXFC01000119.1 GCA_019114645.1 Candidatus Halomonas stercoripullorum | reverse complement strand
GTAACCTCTCTTGTCCGCTTATTTCCTTCCTGTAGCGTTGTGCGCACCACTCTCCGAATCTCATTGACAGTCCCTCCGGGAGGACTATTTTGCGAATGTGGGCCCGCTTTTTTAAGGGGTGAACGCTGGATGTGTTTGCGGCGTACCACTTGATACGTTCTTTGGCAGAACATGGAGGTGGCAAATGAACGACATTCCCCATCGTGAAAGTTCGGACAGCGGTGTGAAACCGGAAGCAAGCGCTGGTGGCCGTAGCGAGCATGGCCTTGATCGCGAGGAGATCCGCCAGCAAGCGGAGCAGGCTGGTGCTGAGCTTCGCGAGGCGGTACGTCGGCAGGCGGAAGGCTTGTTTGAACGCCAGAAAGACGCCGCGGCGGAACAGGCCCGGAAGGTCACAACGGTGCTGAACAAGATGGCTGACGAGTTCGAGCGTCAAGAGCAGCCCTATTTTTCCGGCTGCGCTACCGAGTTGGCCAAGTGTTCCGATACGTTTACGCGCACGCTAAAAGAGCGCGATGCGGCGACCCTTTGGCAGCAAACCCGTACCTGTAGTCGTCAGCATCCGGCCCTTTTCATGGGAGGAGCCGTGGCGGCGGGCTTTTTATTGTCCCGTTTTTTACGCAGCTCCAGCGAAGGTGAAACGCGTCACGTTTGAAGCCGGTTGCCGGGCCAGGCATCCCTACAGGAGCCCCGGCAAGGCAAGGAAAACAGACAGGGAGGTATCGTTTCATGGAAGCGGAAAACAGGACCCGTTCGCAAACATCAAGTATTGCCGCACTGTTCTCGAATCTGGCCAATGAAGTCATTGTTCTGGTGCGCAAGGAGTCGGAGCTGGCCAAAGTGGAAATGCGGGAAAAGTCGCGTCAGGCCATGGGGGCGGTGGCCTCTGTTGCCATTGCGGGGGCGGTACTCTTTAGTGGTTTTCTGGTGCTGCTTGCCGCTGCCGTTTTCGGTCTCAATACCGTGCTTCCTCCCGCCACCACGCCTTGGCTTTCGGCACTCATTGTCGGTGGTGTGGTGGTGCTGGTCGGGTTGATCATGCTCCAGGCGGGGCGTAGCAAGCTCAAGCAGGAGAGCTTGATGCCGTCGCGTACCATCGCCAGCCTGCGCCGCGACAAGGCGTTGGCCCAGGAGCATGAGGAGCTGATCAAGGAGGAACTGAAATGAGTGACACACCACGCGGTTCCGATGAGATCGAGCAAGAGATTCGTCAGGCCAGGGCGCGCCTGGACGATACCCTTCATCAGATTGAAGAGAAATTTTCTCCGGAGCAGCTTATGAACACGACCTATGACTATCTTCGTCATGGCGGTGCCGAGCGGGCCGTCAATGGCTTGAGCCGGACGCTCAAGGAAAACCCGCTACCTGTGATGGTGACAGGTATTGGTCTGGGTTGGTTATTATTGGCACAGCGTGGATCTCATTCCGGGCATCGCTATCCGGCCTCCCTGCAGGACAGTCAAACCACCAGTGGTGCCAGGGCCACGGTGCTGGGACACGATCCAGCGGCGCTGGGTGCCACACCGCAGTATTCGTCGGGGAGGGATGACGATGCGGAAAGCATGACTGACAAGGCGAAACACATGGTCGAAGGCATGCGTGATCGTGCCGGCCATTTGGGTGAGCAAGTGAAGGAGCAGACCCGGCATTTGGGTGATCATATGCGTCATGGGGCTTCGCATCTCGATGAGCAGCGCCATACGGCGATGGATGCCGCCTCGCACCGAATGCATGACGCCAGCCACCAGGTCAGTCACTTCGTTCAGGAACATCCGCTTGTAGCCGGGGCGTTGGGGGTCGCGGCGGGCGCTGTGCTGGCCTCGCTTTTTTCTCCCACGCGTGCTGAAAACCGTCATCTTGGCGAGATGCGTGACCGGGTCGTACACCGAGCCGAGGAGATGGGCGAGGAGCAGTTGAAACGTGCCGGGGAGAAAGTTCACGATACGGCTCAGCGCCTCAAGGAAAAGGCGCACGCTAGCTCATCACACGGCTCAGGCTACGTGGAGAACCCCTCCAGTGAGGAGCGCTTCGCGAAAGCGGGCGCCGCGGGTTCGATAGGGGCGCCAAACGCACCGGGAGCGACTGCACGGAAAGGTGACAGTGGCCCTGAGCCCACCCCGCTTGGGGTGCCACCCACTTCCCCCAAGGGCAGCGGGCCACTTCCTTGAGCGTATGATATCAGGCAGGCAATTCGGCGTTGTGGTAAACGTTTTGCACATCATCCAGGTCGTTGAGCGCATCGACAAGCTTATCGAACAGCACCCTGTCGTCGCCTTCGACCGGGGTGGTGGTCTGAGGGACAAACTGGATTTCGTCCACCTCGAATTCGGTTTCTCCCAGGGCGTCGAGTAGTGCCTGCCTGGCCTTGGCGTACTCGGTATGGGGGGCGAACACCGTGATGCGTCCCTCTTCATTCTCGATCTCGATCACGTCGACATCCGCTTCAAGCAAGGCCTCCAGTGCGGCTTCTTCGTCGTCACCGGCGAAAGCGAGAATGGCACAGTGATCGAACATGTGGCTGACACTGCCCGGTGTGCCGAGCTTGCTCTTGGCCTTGTTGAAGCAGGCGCGCACATCACCGAAAGTGCGGTTGGGGTTGTCCGTCAGGCACTCCACGATGACCATGCAGTTGCCGGGGCCGAAACCTTCATAACGCGCCGGTGAGTAGTCCTCACCGCCGACACCACTGGCCTTGTCGAGCGCCTTTTCGATCACATGGCTGGGGACCTGGTCCTTCTTGGCCCGCTCGATCAAGCCGCGCAGGCTCAGGTTGCCGTTGGGGTCGGTACCGCCCTGTTTGGCACAGACGTAGATCTCGCGGCCATATTTGCTGTACACCTTGGTCTTGGCGGCGGCCGTTTTGGCCATGGATTCCTTGCGGTTTTGGAAGGCCCTGCCCATAGCATTGTCCTGTTACGCGATGATGAGGCTGAATTCTACGAAACCGGCCGAGACTGGAACAGCCTTATTTCGTTGTGCCAGCGAGCTGGCGTGCTACGGTTCTGATTACACTCCCCGCTATTGCCGCTACATCAGGAGTTGTCATGGACCATCTCCAGTACCGCCATGCCTTGGCGGCGCAGCTTGAAGCCAGCGAGCTGGCTTTTCCTGTAAGCGAGTACGACGCCCGGTTGGCCCGCGTGCGTGGCACCATGCGTGAGGCGGGACTGGATGCCTTGCTGCTGACGGACCCCGCCGACATCTTTTATCTGACCGGGTACAACACTTTCGAGGTGGCGGTGCATACCTGCCTGGTTTGCTCAGACACGCGGCTGGTGCTGCAGGTGCCTTCCATCGAGACCGGGCCGGCAGTGGTCACGGCGCGCGTTGATGAACTGCTCGGCTACCGCTGGGAGGGTGTCAGTGAAGTCATTGAGCCGCTGGCCGACACGTTGGCGGATTTTCATGCCATTGGTCTGGATCTCTACGGAGCAGGGCTGCGTCATGGGGTGCTGCGCGAATTGCAGTACCGCCTGGGTGCCGAACGCTTCCGTGACGATGGCGGTGAGCTGCTTGACCGGGTGCGCATCGTCAAGAGCGAGGCGGAGCTTGCCTGTTTGCGTGAAAGTGCGCGCATGACCTCCCTGGCGATCAAGGCGGCTACCCGGATCGTGGCACCCGGCATGCTGGACAGTGATGTGGCGGCCGAGGGCTCGCGAGCCCTGCTGGCGGCCGGTAGCGAGTTCATGAGCATGCAGCCCATTGTCACCACCGGGCGGCGGATCAGTGTGATTCACTTGAATCACCAGCGTCACCGGATCGCCGCTGACGAGCCGGTATTTCTTGAATTTGGCGCCGCGTATCGGCGCTACACCGCGCCGATGATGAAAACCGTGGTAGCAGGCCGGGCCAGCGATGACATGCGATTGCTGCGTGACGTATGTCGCGATTTGTTCGACGCCATCACCACCATGATGCGACCAGGCAATACCTTTGATGAGGCGGCACGGGCCGCTGAAGCGGTGCTTGCGCCCCACATTGACCGTGTGTTTTTTTCGGGCGTGTTCGGTTACGCCGTAGGCGCCCAGTTTCCGCCCAGCTGGGTCGAGGGCAGCGGTTATATCGCCTGCGGACAGCCACGCGAATTCGAGACTGACATGGTGTTTCACCTGCCGCTCTGCCTGCGCCTGCCGGGGCAATGGGGCATCGGGATCAGCGATACCGTACGGGTCACCGCCGGAGGCGGCGAAGCCTTGACCGATAATGACTGGGAGCTTGCCCAGGTGTAATAGCCGTTCACGACGGGAAACTTAATTGGCCGGGCGGGGTCTTATGGTGATCCACCCCGATGAACATGAGAGTTTTATGATGAAAAGGATGTTTATCCCTCTATTGCCTGCCTTGGCCACTATCGCTCTGGCGGGATGTACGGCAACGGCGGAGCGCACAGCCGGCGATGAACCGCTGGTGAACACTTACTGGAAGCTCACTGATCTTGAGGGTGCCGCTGTCGAAGCCGTAGATAACCAGCGTGAAGCCCATATCGTGCTGCATACCGAAGAGAACCGGGTGGCCGGCTCCGGCGGCTGTAATCGCTTGATGGGAAGCTACCGGCTTGATGGCGACGCCCTGAGCTTCGGCCAGTTGGCGACCACCATGATGGCGTGTGCCGATGGCATGCAGACTGAGCATGCTTTTCTGGAGGTGCTGGAGAAAGTTTCGGCCTGGGAGGTCACGGGCAGCAACCTGACGCTGAAGGATGGCACAGGTGACGACGTGGCACGCTTCGAGGCGGTGCATTTGTATTGAGCCTCCGCAGCCGGTTTGATGCCATGTTTCGCTACTTCGAAAACCTGGTAGATCCCTACCCCGGAGAGGAGAGGGGCACGCCGCCCACGGGCCTGTTCGCCTTTATTCTGCACTTCTCGCGCCCGGTGTTGCCGTTGCTGGTCGTCATGGCTTTGCTGACTGCGCTGGTCTCTGCCGTGGAGGTGGTGTTCTTCGGCTACATGGGCGAGCTGGTGGACTGGCTGGCCGGGGCCGGGCGTGAAGGCTTTTTCACCGAGTATGGTTGGCGCCTGGCCGGCATGGCGGCGCTGGTGTTGATTGGATTGCCGCTGCTCACGCTGCTGCACGCGCTGATCAGCCAGCAGAGCATTTTCGGCAACTATCCGATGCTTGGCCGCTGGCTGGCGCACCGGCACATGCTGAGCCAGAGCCTGGCTTTCTACCAGGATGAATTTGCCGGGCGCGTATCACAGAAGGTGATGCAGACCGCGCTGGCCATTCGCGAAACGGTAATGAAGCTGATGGACTTGATGGTCTACGTGATCGTCTACTTCATCGGTGCCATGCTGTTGATGGGCCAGGCCGAGCCCTGGCTAATGCTGCCGCTGGTGGTGTGGTTGGCGGGTTATGGCGCAATCATGTGGAGCTTTGTGCCGCGGCTGCGCCGGGTTTCCATGCGCCAGGCCGATGCCCGGGCGCGCATGACCGGGCGCATCGTCGACAGCTACGGCAATATCCAGACCATCAAGCTG
>DXFC01000118.1 GCA_019114645.1 Candidatus Halomonas stercoripullorum | reverse complement strand
GCTGGTTAGCGGACCTCGGCCAATCTAGCCTGGCTTGCCAGTCTCCTCGTCACGCAGCTGACGCCGCAGCACCTTACCCACATTGGTCTTGGGCAGCTCGTCGCGGAACTCGATCAAGCGGGGCACTTTATAGCCGGCCAGCTCCTTCTTGCACCATTCGCGCAGGCTCTTCTCGTCGAGGTCATCGTCACGCTTGACCACAAACAGCTTCACTGCTTCGCCGCTGTTCTCATCGGGCACACCAACCGCTGCCGACTCAACGACTCCCGGATGGCCCGCCACCACATCCTCGATCTCGTTGGGATAGACGTTGAAACCCGATACCAGAATCATGTCTTTCTTGCGATCGACAATGCGGATATAGCCATCCTCCTGGAGTACCGCAATGTCCCCCGTACGGAACCAGCCATCATCGCTAAGTACTTTGGTGGTCTCCTCGTCGAGGTTCCAGTAGCCCTTCATCACCTGGGGCCCTTTCACGCACAGCTCGCCTGGCTCGCCCAGCGGTAGCGCATTGCCTTCCGCATCAGTCACCATGACTGCGGTGCCTGCCACCGGCTTGCCGATGGTACCAAGCTGAATGGCGTCAACCGGGTTAAAACTGACGACCGGTGACGTCTCGGTCAGACCGTAACCTTCGGCGATGTCACAGCCGGTCACCTCTTTCCAGCGGTTGGCTGTGGGGGTAGTCAATGCCATGCCGCCGGAGATGGTCAGCCGCAGGCGCGAGAAGTCGAGCTTGCGGAAATCCTCACGATTGCAGAGTGCATTGAACAGGGTATTCAACCCGATAAATGCACTGAACCGGACCTTCTGCAGTTCCTTGACGAAGCCGTCCAAGTCACGCGGGTTAGGAATCAGAATCGAATGGTTGCCCGACTTCATCAAGAACAGGCAGTTCACGGTGAAGGTATAGATGTGATAGACCGGCAACGGCGCGATCACCACTTCCTTGCCCTCTTCCAGTCCCGGGCCAATGGCCGCTCCCGCCTGGAGCATATTGGCCACCAGGTTGCAGTGGGTCAGCATGGTGCCCTTGGGCATACCGGTGGTACCGCCGGTGTACTGTAGCGCCGCGATATCATCGAGACTGCGCTCGGCCTCATGATGCTGCTTACCGGCACCGATCTGCAGCGCCTTACGGAACGGAATGGCCTTGGGCAGTGAGTAGGCCGGCACCATTTTCTTGACATACTTGACCACGGCATTGATCAGGAAGCGCTTGGGGAAGCCGTGCATATCGCCCAGCTCGGTGACCAGCACATGCTTGATCTCGGTGCGATCCAGTACTTTCTCCAGCTTGCTTGCCATATTGGCCAGAATCAGGATCGCACGCGCTCCGGAATCCTTGAACTGGTGTGCCATTTCGCGCTCGGTATAGAGCGGGTTGGTGTTGACCACCACCAGGCCGGCACGCAAGGCACCAAACACCGCAATGGGAAATTGCAGTACGTTGGGTAGCTGGATGGCAATCCGGTCGCCAGGCTGTAGTTCGGTCTCGTGCTGTAACCAGGCCGCGAAGTCAGCCGAAAGACGGTCAAGCTCGGTAAACGTCAGAGTCTGCCCCATGCAGCTGAATGCTGGTTTGTCGGCGAAACGCTGGACTGCTTCATGGAACACGTCCATCAATGAACGGTAATTTTCCATGCCCTTCAGTTCAGCTCCGTTGAGGACCCCAGCATTGTTTTGTTCACTCATGGTGTTTCTCCACAGCATCGTCGTCCGGCCGCTACGACCCCGTCACTATTGTTATGACAAAACCCTACGATATATCAGCCACTCCAAGCTGTAAAACAATTGATTGAAACGGACGTTCAAAAGCGCGCCTGTCAGAACGCAAAACCTACTCTCAAGCTGGTCAAATATAACGTGGAAAGCAAGCCACAGCGCACACGCACTACCCGGCCATCGGGGACGAACCCGACACAAAACGCGCCTGAATGTGGCCGTGACGCCACACCAGTAACTCACCGGGCTCCATGCGTGTCCATGCTTCATTGTGGGTCAAAGGCTCCGTCGCAATGACGGACACAACGTCATCCGGCGTCGTATGCTCAGCAAAGTTGATTGTCAACTCGGCATCGGAGAGTTCCGCCTTGCCGAAGGGGGCCCGGCGCGTGGTATGCGCCAGCTTGGTCGAACAATAGGTATAGAGGAACTCACCATCCGCGAGCAGCAAATTGAACACCCCTTGAGAGCGTAGCTGCTCACATAAGCCATGCAGCAACTGCCACAGGGGTAGATATTGTTCCTTTGGCACCTCGTCCGTCACGTCGGCGGGCGCCCGGGGAAAGTGCTCGCGCAGGGTCGCCAGCAACCAGCAGAAGGCGTGCTCACTGTCGGTGTCGCCCACTGGTTGATAGTCCACCAACGGCAGGGTCTGCCAGCCTTCCAGTTGCCCATTGTGGGCATAGCACCAGGTTCTGCCCCACATCTCCCGGGTAAAGGGGTGGGTATTAGCCAGCCGAACCCCACCCACATTGGCCTGGCGAATATGACTGATGACAATATGTGACTTGATCGGATAATCGGAAATCAGCCGAGCAATAGGCGAGCGCACCGAAGGGTGCGGATCGCGAAAATCGCGATAGCCACCGGCTTCATAAAAGGCGATCCCCCAGCCGTCACGATGCGGACCGGTGCCACCCCCACGGTGCAGAAAGCCGGTAAAACTGAAACAGATATCCGTTGGCACGTTGGCACTCATGCCCAACAGCTCACACATGCGGCTCTTCCCTCGCTCCTGCGTTACGCCGGCGATGCCAAACCCGCCACAGCAGCAAGAGCAGCAGCAATGGCACCGCCAGCGCAACCAGCAGCGGCCAGCCTTGTCGCGGGTTATCCAACGCCTGCCTCAAAGGTTCCAGCCAGGCCGGCCCTTCTCGCCAACGCTGTTGGGCGGTTTCCGGCAGGGCTTGTACACGCTCAATAAGCCGTTCAACGGGGTCTGACGACTCTTCTCGCTGTGGCAACGGCTCATCATAGAAGCGTGTTACTTCCAGGGTCGAGGCAGCGTCGACCTGGTCGAGGCTGGTATCGACTGCGGGAAACAGCACGAGACGGGGCAAAACAAGTTCGCGAACATTACCATCCAGCGTGATCTCGCCACGCAACATCAGCGGTACACTGACCCCGGCATCAAGCTCAGGCAAGGGCATTATCCAACGCTGCTCATCCTGGGGCTCGGCGGTAAGGGTCGCACCCTGCAACTGGCCATAGAGCCGGGTGTTATGGCGATTGAGCTGTGGATGTTCAGTGGTCAATATCACCTGCCCACCCGCTTCATCATGCCGGGCAAGAATGGGTGGCAGGACATTCACGGCCTGAACCCGCTGGCGCCGAAACCCCTGCCCTTCCGCCCGCACCACAAGCTGAAGCTCACTGCTTGTGATCGGCGGCGGTAATTGCCCCACAAAACGCGCCTCCTGCTCCTGCTGCTGCAGCACCACGGTTGACTGCAACTCTCCTGCCGCATTGCGCAACTCAGCCGTCAGGCGTAAGTAAGCAGGCAGCTCATCCTCTTCAAGCACTTCCTGCTGACGTGTGAACCAGGCTTCCACTGGCACATCGAAACCCAGATAAAGCGTTGGCGGAACACCGCTGACCTGCAGTTGAAGGGGCGCCTGCAGGGTAATGCGGCTTTTCTCGACCAGTTCGCCTTCCAGACGCCACTGCCCCGCCTGGGGATCGGGCACCTCGACTAGATCGTAATGCGGCTCACGTCGCCATTGCACACCCTCCGGTATCGCATCTGCCGAATAGCGTTCGCCATCCGGGGCAATCAGCACCGGCTCCTCTTCGCCGCGGAATAGCAAGGCGGTAAAGCCACTCAGGCCGGGCTCGATGACAAAACGCTGGTCCGTCACCGGCGCACGATCGCTGGGGTAAATACGATCCACCATGTCGAGAAAGGCACCCAACAGAGCTTCGGCTTCAGCGACCGAGGCCGATAGCCCACCGGTCAGCTGAGCCAAACGTTCCACCAGGTCGAAATCAGCATCGTCGGAGAAGGCAATACCATGTACCACCACATCCTGTTCAGCCAGCAAGGGGGCATACTCGTCCAGCAAAGCGGTCCGCGAGGCCTGATCGATGGCCGGCTTGCTACCGCGCCAGGCAGGCAAGTCGATCATGCCGTCGGTGAGCAATAACAAATGAATCTGGCGGGTATCGGTATCAACAGGAGCGACCTGCCGAATGGCGGACTCGATATCGGTAAACTGCTGATAATCAACCAGCAGCGGCATGAGCGCCCGCATCCGCTGGCGCCACTCCTGATTCACTCCCGCCGGTGGCAACGGGTTGGCTACCCGCTCGCCAAAGGTCCAAATGCCCGCCCTTGCGCCACTGGGGATCAATGCCACCAGCAGCTCAAGTGCTTCGGCAGCGAGCTGTTCGGGATCATTCACGCGCATACTGCCGGATACATCAATGATCACCCGGACTTCAGGCGCGTCTTCGACTGTCGCCGCCGACAGGCTACTCGTCATTAACAGGCAGCCTATTGCCACTGCCAGCCATCGCCAACTTACGCTTTGCACCCTCCCCATCGGGGCTCCCTAGCCGATCTTCGGCTCCTGACGCTGACGTGGCTGTGGTTTCTGCTTCCGGCCACGTTCACTGCGCCTGTCGTTATTGTTCTGCACCCTGCTGCTTGCCGGCTTCTCCACTGCTCCCTCGCCTGCATCCTGCTCACTTGCGTTACGCTTTTGCCCTCGCCATGCCCCCAGTATCCCCAGCGCCAGGCCCAGCAACGCACCTGCTACCACCAATAGCCCTGCCGAGAGGAAGGCCGCGCCGTTTTTATCCAACAGAGCGACCGTGGCCACCACCACCGCCGGCGCCAAACCGGTATAGAACTCTCCCTCTTCAATCAAAGGCAAGTGGAAGCGCATCGGCATCCACAACATACCAGCCACCAGCAAGGTGATCGGCAGCCGCAACCAACGCGGGAGAAAGGCCAGCCCCAGGTAGCCGCTAACCAATACGATCAGCGACAAACCGAGATAGCTCAGCCATAGTAGGGGCATTGAATCGGATATCAGCATCGATACCTCAGTCTTGCGCTCCTCACCACCAGGTAACGGAGCATGCGGATGAAAAGTTACTAGAGTATGGTACACGGGACCTCATGAAAGCACAGCCGCCACGTCACACCGCCCCAGCCGTCGACTCCCTCGCCACTTTTCCACCATCGCCGGTAGCGCGCTTCCACCGTACCGAAGACCCTCAGTGGCACTGGCTCGAGAACCGGGACGAACCACACGTGCGTGAATTTCTGGAAGCGGCCAATGCCGCCTGTGACGCATGGATGGCGCCGCTCGACGCTCTCACCGACCAGCTCTACCAGGGCCACCTGGCGCGCCGTGAACTTGCCGTGGACAGCCTGCGCACCGCTCTGGATCATTTTACCTACTGGAGCGAGACAGCCGCCGATGCCGACTACCCTGTCTGGTGGCGCCACCCCAATGGGGTAGAACAGGAGGCGCGGGTATTCTTCGACCTTCAAGCCCGTGCAGCGGCAGTTCCCTATCTGGAGCTCGGTGACATGGTGCTCTCACCTGACGAGCGCTGGCTGGCCTGGACCGAGGACACCACAGGCGATGAGCGTTACACGCTCTATCTGCAGACATTGCCCGACGGCGAGCCACGTCGGCTGCTGGAGGAGATCGGTGCAGAACTGACCTGGGCCGAGGACAACACCACCCTGCTGTTTACCCGCTATGATGCTACCCAGCGACCTGACAGCATCTGGCGTCTACCGCTGAACGAAGGCATCGCCGGCGAACCGGTGCCGATCTTGCATGAAAAGGATCCCGAGTTTTGGCTCGGTCTGGGCAAAACCCGCTCGCGTGAGTGGCTAGTGCTAGAGAGTGCCGCGAAGGACACCAGCGAATGTTATCTCCTTCCCGCCCATGCGCCTGACGAGACACCGCGCTGCTTTCGTCCGCGCCAAAAAGGCGTGGAGTATGCCCTGGAGCATCGTCCTGGCCACTTCTACGTTTTGCACAACCAGGACTCACCGCATTTTCGCCTGGACAGGGTTCCGGAGGCATCAATCGGCACCGGCCAGCAAACGCTGATCCCACACCGCGACGACACCACCCTGGAAGGGATCGACGCCTTCAGTTGGGGGCTGGCCATCACCGAGCGCGATCACGACCAGGCCCAGGAGCGAATTCGCATCATCGAGTTCGACACCCACCACCGCGTGCAGCGGGACGACTACCTGCCTCTACGAGAAACACCCTGTAGCTTGATGCTCGGTGATATGCCGCACTTCAGCAGTCGTCTTTTACGCCTGCGTGAAGAGTCATTCACCACGCCGGCACAGTGGCATGAGCTTGATCTCGACACCCATGAACGGCGGCTGCTCAAGCAAGTCCCCCTGTATGGCGATCTGCAGCCGGAACAGCTGCATAGCGAGCGCCTCTGGGCCCGCGCCCATGATGGTGAGCAGATCCCGGTATCGGTAGTCATGCGTGCCGATCTGGTGGGCCAGCCGCTACCTACACTGTTGTATGGCTACGGGGCTTATGGCAGCGTGCTTGACCCTTGGTTTTCTATCGCCCGGCTCGAGCTGCTGGCGCGTGGTGTGGCCTTTGCCGTCGCCCATGTGCGCGGCGGCGGCGACCGTGGCGAACCCTGGTACCTGACCGGCAAGCTTGAGCACAAGGAGAACAGCTTTCGAGATTTTCTTGCAGCACGCGATGCGTTGGTGGAAGCGGGTATCAGTGCTGACGAACGCATTGCCGCCTATGGTGCCAGCGCAGGGGGGCTGCTGGTCGGCGCCAGCCTCAACCTGGCTCCCGAGGCATTCTGTGCTGCGGTGCTCGACGTGCCTTTCGTCGATGTGTTGCGCACCATGCAGAATCCGGATCTGCCGCTGACCACCGCCGAGTACAGCGAATGGGGCAACCCTGACGAGCCGGATGCATACGCACGAATCCGCGCTTATTCACCGCTGGACAATCTCGCTCCCAGGCCCTACCCCGCGCTCTTTCTGCAAGGCAGCTGGCACGACTCTCGTGTGTCCTATTGGGAGCCGGCCAAGCTTTATGCACGCTTGTGTGAAATGGGCACCGCGCGCGGGCCGGTACTGCTGCGCACGGATATGGAGGCCGGACATGGCGGTGCTTCAGGGCGCTTTAAAGCTTGGCGTGACAATGCCCGGCAAGACGCCTTTCTGTTGTGGGCGCTGGGGCTGGCGGATATTGCCGAAAACCAGCCACTTAGCTCTTGATCGGGAGGATGGCGATAATGTGTTCATCGAGTTGGTCCTCGGCCACCTCCCGCTCGGAAATGGCAAAGCTGCGCACACTGATACCTTTGCGGTGAACGCGCTCGGGATCGCCCGACAGCAGGGGGTGCCAGCCGGCCAGCTTGCGCCCCTCCGCAATGCGCCGATAGGCACACGACTTCGGCAGCCAGTGGAATTCGGCGATACGCTCCGGGGTTAACCGCTCACAATCAGGCACTCGCGCCTGACGATTGGTGTAATCGCTGCAGCGGCAGCTGTGGATATCGAGTAGCTCGCAAGCGACTCCAAGCACGGCGAGATCGCCACTGTCATCATCCAGAAACTTGAGCAGACAGCACTGGCCACAACCATCGCACAGCGCCTCCCACTCGGCAGCCGTCAGCTCTTCGAGGGCAAAGCGCTCCCAGAACCGCTCTCTCATGATCTCTCCTCGCAGCAGTCGGCACGGTTAACGAGATGTATGCGGTATCGGGCAGTGTAAACGAGCTGCGTACGGCGGCGGCACGATAAACAGGTCAATAACGCGCTTCCGTGGGTGTCCGGTACAGGTCGAGCAGGTACTCCTCCTTGGCCGGCGGCAGCTGCAGATAAAACCCCTGCTCACGAATAGCGGCCATGACATCGCCCACCTTGGCGCGCCCCAGCGACCTTTGGGGAGTCAGAATCAGCGTCATGACCGAAATCGGTTTGCCGAAGCGCTCAAGCAAGGCTGGCGGAACCTCCGCCAATCCATCACGCTTGTCGACATAAAGGTACATCTCGTCCTTGCGTGAACTCTTGAAAACCTCACACAGCAGCTTGTCACCCTGCATTCGATCGTCCGTCATGCCGCCTCCACCTCTGCCAGCGCCTGCTGTAGGGAAACCGCCAGCAACTCACCACGCCACCCCTTGGGCAGCGGCAATGCCTGCCCCGTCAAGTGCGCTCCTACCATGGCCTCCAGATCGCGACGGCGAGCCAGCACCTCAGGTGCCAATCCCAGTTGTTCGGCCTGCTGGTTAACCACCTGCTTGAGAACCTTCATGCGTCGCTTGTACTCTCCGCTCAACGGCGAAGGCAATGCTGCCGGCAGCTGCTGCTCCTGGCACTGCTGTGCTTGCTTGACCCACTTCAGCAGGGTCTCTCCGTCGCGCTTGATCAAGCCCGGCTTGATGTCATCCACTTCAGCCAGCTGGTGGCGGTTCTCCGGCATGCGCTCGGCAACACCATAAAGCACCCGGTCATTCACCAGCCAGCCACGCGGCAGGTTGCGCCGCCTGGCTTCGCTTTCACGCCATGTGGTCAATAGTCGGTATGCTTCGATCTGGCGCGGCGAAAGCCGCCACAGCTGGCGGTGACGACGATACCATTTGGCATCTGTCGCGCTGCTACGCTGGGCCTGGGCCACCAACTCAGCGCAATCAGCTTCGAGCCACTCACTTCGCCCCAGTCGCTCAAGCGCTTCGCGCTGACACTCCCACACCTGCACCAGATAAACCACATCCAGCGCGGCATACAGGCACTGGGCGTCGCTCAGGGGGCGCTGCAGCCAATCGGAACGTGTTTCATCCTTGGGCAGATTCTGCCCGGTCCAGTGCTCAACCAGACGTTGATAGCCTATTGCCGGGTCCTCGCCCAGCAGCCCCTGGGCCACTTGAGTATCCACCAATGGCGCAACCGTGACACCTGCCCATAGCGCCAGGACTTCAAGATCCTCGCTGCTGGCATGCATCAGCTTCAATGGTCCTGCACTGAGAAGCTGGCGGAAACGCTGCGTACACTCGACCGCCTGGGCATCGATCAGCCATGCCGGCCCACCCGCGGAAAACTGGATCAATGCCGGTACCGGGTGAAACGTCTTCTCTCGGTAAAACTCGGTATCCAGGGCGATCACATCAGCATGAGCGACCTCATGACAGGCGGCATCAAGCGCTTCAGGTGTTGCAATCCAACGAACTTCAGGGGTCAGGGTCATTCACGCATCCAGCGAATTAATAATAAGGACACAGCCTCAGTCACCACGAAACGGCAAGCGCCCATTAAATGCGCGGCTAAGCGTGCCGCCATCGACATACTCGAGTTCCCCCCCCATGGGCACACCATAGGCCAGGCGTGACAATGTCACGCCATGGGGCGCCAACTGAGCTGCGATGTAGTGCGCGGTGGCTTCGCCCTCAACAGTGGGATTGGTGGCCAGAACCACCTCCTCGATACCACCTTCGGCGATCCGGGCATCAAGCTGTTCGAGACCCAAATCTTCAGGACCGATACCATCCAGCGGCGAAAGATGCCCGTGCAGGACGAAATAGCGCCCCCGGTAACCACCCGCTTCCTCGATGGCGAGCTGATCGGCCGGCGACTCTACCACACACAGCAGAGCATCGTCGCGCCGGCCACTGAGGCACAGCTGACACAGCTCCTCCTCGGTGAGGGTACGGCAGCGCCGACAATAACCGACCTCCAGCAGGGCTTGTTGGAGCACCGCAGCCAGACGTTGACCACCGTCCCGATCACGCTCAAGCAGATGCATCGCCATGCGCTGTGCCGTTTTCGGACCCACGCCCGGTAATACCCGGAGCGACTCCATCAGTCGCTCAACCAGGGGAGAAAAACTCATATCAGAAAGGCATTTTGAAGCCGGGCGGCAGATTCAGTCCCGCCGTAGCTTCTTCCATCTTGGCCCGTGAGCTGGCCTCGACCTTACGCACCGCATCGTTGACCGCTGCTGCCAGCAGATCCTCAAGCAGCTCTTTATCCTCTTCCATCACGCTGGGATCAATCTCGACGCGGCTGACATCGTGACGCCCGTTCATGGTCACCTTGACCATGCCGGCACCTGCCTCACCCTGCACTTCAGCACGGGCGACCTCCTCTTGCACGCGCTGCATTTTCTGCTGCATTTCCTGGGCCTGCTTCATCAGGTTACCCATTCCTTTCATGACCTTTTCCTCTTGCTTGGCAAAATTAAGTGCTTTGTCTTCAAGCCCCGGGAGTCGCATCCAGCGGCTTGACAGTAGTTTCAGCTTCCCTTGGCTTGACCGTCGCCTCCAGCAGGCGCGCACCGAAGGCTTCCTGCAATTGTTGAATATGCGGGTCGCTCTTGAGCGCCGCCACCGCCTGGGCATGCCGCTCGGCGGCAATCCGCTCCGACTGTTGGCGGGGTGTTTCCAGCGTCTCGGGCAGCGGGCCCGGCTCGATAGACACCTGGCGTGAAACGCCGATACTAGCCAGGGCATCCTGCACGCGACGCACGTGAATTTCAGCATTCATGGCTTGCTGGGAGGGTTCCAGCCGCAGGGTGAGACGCTCCCCATCATCAGCTTCGACCATACAGTGGGCGGCAAGGTTGCGTGTCAGCCCCCCAAGGCCCAGCGCATCGAAGCTGGCTAGCCAGCGCTCATGACTAAACGGCGTGCTATTTGCGGTCTCTTCCATCCCCGAATCCACCACACTCGTGGAGTCTGTGGCTAACCCAGGCACTTCCGCATGCTTCACCTCCGCAAGTTCCTCCGCTGGTGCTGCGGCGGCTGGGTGTAATGTTGGTGCCGATGCTGGCTCAGGTGCGGGTACAGGTTCCGGTGCGGATATCGATTCCGACTCCACAGGGACCTCCTCCCAGGGTGGGAGCGACTCGGCAATCGGCTCAGCCTCAGCCGGAAGCGACGGCACATCCTGCACAGATTCCGGCTCTGCTGCGGAAGCGCCTTGCTGTGGCGGGGATTCATCTTCCGCGTCAGCCTGTGGGCTCTCTTCACGTTGGGAGGGTAGCGGCGGCTCACCCACCTCGCCGGGAGAGGCCGCTGGTGGTGCCTCAGCGTTTCCCCGTAACGGCAGTGGCGTTCTCGCCGGCTGTGGTACGCCTTGGGGGCGGAAAGCCAGCATTCGCAGCAGAGTCATTTCCAGGGCGGTACGCAGATCCGGCGCGTGGGCCATATCCCCCCGCCCCTGGACCCCGATCTGGTAATAGAGCTGGATATCCTCAGCGGTGAAGCGCGATGCCAGCGCCAGCACTGCATCGCGGTCGCCATGGCTGTTATCTACCGCATCCGGCACCATCTGGGCCACCGCCAAGCGATGCAACAGTGCCGTCATGTCATCGAGTACCGCAGCGAAATCAGGACTCCGCTCGGCAAGTTGAGCGACTTCAGCCAGCAGGCGGGCAGCGTCGACCTCAGCCAGCGCCTCGACCAGCGCGACGATATAACGCTGATCCAGGGTGCCCAGCATCGCCGCAACATCCACTTGCTGAACCCGGCCCTGACCAAAGGCAATGGCTTGATCCGTCAGGCTCATGGCATCACGCATGGAGCCATCGGCGGCACGCCCCAACAGCCACAGAGCACTCTCCTCGAAGTCAACGCCTTCGGCTTCAAGCACCTTGGCCAGATGCCTCACGATGGGCTCGGGCGGCATCGCCTTGAGGGTAAACTGCAGGCAGCGCGACAGCACCGTGGCCGGAAGTTTTTGCGGGTCGGTGGTGGCCAGCAGAAACTTGACGTGGGGCGGAGGCTCTTCCAGCGTCTTGAGCAGCGCATTGAAACTGCTGGTGGAAAGCATGTGTACTTCGTCAATGAGGTACACCTTGTAGCGCCCCTGAGTGGGTGCGTACTGCACGTTGTCGAGCAGCTCGCGGGTGTCTTCCACCTTGGTGCGCGAAGCGGCATCGACTTCAATCAAGTCGACGAAACGCCCCTCGTCAATGGCACAACAGCTGTTGCACTCACCACAAGGCGTAGAAGTCACGCCGTCGCTTCCTTCGCTCTTGGCGGTACAGTTGAGGCACTTGGCCAGAATTCGTGCCAGCGTGGTTTTCCCCACGCCACGGGTGCCGGTAAAAAGGTAGGCATGATGCAGACGCCCCTGATCAAGGGCGTTGACCAGGGCACGCTGAACGTGCTCCTGACCGACCAATTCATGGAAGTTGCGCGGGCGCCACTTGCGGGCCAGAACCTGATAGCTCATTGCAGCACGATATCCTTGCAGCGTGACCGGCGGGGCAGCCAGTGGAGTCAATGCTTCATTCTACCGGCTGACGGCCATGCCGCCAAACGCATACGGGGAGGCGAAAGCCTCCCCGTATCGGATTCTCGTGCTCGACTTCAGCACTTATGTTCAAGCTCAGGCGTAGTCTGCCGCACCCTCACCGAACATATCGAACAGCAACTCACGCCCCATGGTTGACAGCACAAAGCGGCCCTGTTCGTTGTAGGTTGCCGCCTCGCTGCTCTCCAGCACGCGCTGGCAAGTGAGCCACTCCTGGGAGCGCTCGCTCAACTGGCGCAGAGCTTGGCTGTCGAGACCACGAAACGGTACGCTGACGGTTTCCAGCACATGGCCGTGCTGATAGAGCAGAGAAGCGGCATTCGACAGGCACTGACGCAAACTGCGTTGAACGGAGTTGGACATGGTGTCGGTCTGCATGATGCGCATCCTCTTCGCAACAAATTAACTGCCACGAATATTAACACCAAAGTCGACATATACCAAGGTCTAGTTGCGCGACCACCACCCAACTAGAGGACCTGAAGAGAAAACAGGACGCCTGAAATGGAGGCGGCCCCGACAGCCACATCCCGGCACACGCGGCCACCACTACCGTTGCTCCCTTCCGGGCCTGGCGGGGTTTGCGGTTTAGCGTTGCGGAAGGACCGACGGGGCCACCACGAGCGATGCCTGAATACAGGTATCGAGCCCAGCACATCAATGACTTGCCGAGCGGCGAGTACTATATCAATCACACTGCCCGGCAGCAAGGACAATCACCCCTGACAACGCCAGGCGAATCGTCCTTTGCTTATGCCATAATGCCCGCCCGCCACTTGCCGGAGCCTCCCAATGTTGCGCCTTGATCAGTTGCTCGTCACCCAAGGCCTGGTGCGCTCGCGCACCCGGGCGCAACGGCTGATTCGCCATGGCCGGATCAGTCTGGCCGACACGGGCCGCCTACTGAAGAAGCCGGGAGAAAAGCTGCCGGAGGCAACCCGTCTTTTGGTCGCCGACGACCCTGAAGAGCGTTATGTCTCACGGGCGGGCTTGAAGCTGGAAGCACTGATAAGCGTGCTGGGCCTCGAACTGAGCGACCAGGTGGTGCTTGATGTAGGCCAGTCCACGGGCGGCTTTACCGACTGCGCCCTGGCCCATGACGCCCGCCATGTGATAGGTATCGAAGTGGGCCACGATCAGCTCGATCCCGAGTTACGCAGCGATCCTCGCGTGACCTGCCTGGAGGGCCTCAACGCCCGCAGTATGGCGACTGACCCTCGTGTGCATGAGGCACTATCAGCCCAGGGGGTCAAGGCTCCCGAACTGGCCGTGATGGATGTCGCGTTCATTTCACAAACCTTGATCCTGCCGGAAATCGCAACTCTGCTGCACCCTGGCGGAAAACTGCTAAGTCTGGTCAAGCCGCAGTTCGAGATTGGTCCGGGCGGTGTGAATGCACGTGGCATCGTCACCGATCCACATCACTACCTCAACGTGGAGACTCGCTTACGCCAATGCTGTGACTCGCTCGGAATCGTGATTCAGCACTGGCAAGAGAGCCCCATCACCGGCGGCGACGGCAACCGGGAATTTCTGCTTTATGCGGTAAAGGGCTAGCCACGAAAGCCGCGACGTTTAACGCCCCCCATCGCCGCTGCCGTCCCCGCCGTCATCGGCCAGCTCGAGACCACCGGGGTCACCCTTGGCACCCGGTGGCGGATGCGCCAGCGGCTGTGTCAGGCCAGCTCTCTTGCTATGCACCTTTTTCGTCGCGCCCTCGGGGCGGTGCAGCCAGATATCG
>DXFC01000117.1 GCA_019114645.1 Candidatus Halomonas stercoripullorum | reverse complement strand
GCCAGATGGTAGGCGACCTCGACAGCGTAGCTGCCACGCTCGAAGGAGAAGCGCTTGATGACCTCGACACCGTCGGCCTCGCCATGCAGATCGACGACGAGGCGATTGTCGTCATCGGTCAGGCGATAGCTGGTGTTGTCCGAAGTAAAGCTGATACGGCCCGAATGGCCATCCAGCTGGAGTCCGGAGCGTGCCACGTAGCTGCGCGTTTCGTTGTCGGAAAGCAGTACGTAGGGGCGTTCGGAGTCCAGTACCATGCGGTGCTGGGGAAGAGCGGCATAGACGATATCGCCGCCCTGTGGGTCGATGCGAATATCCAGCACATCTGTTGCCACGGCGATGAGGTCACGTGCGGCGCCCGGCTGTGTCGCTTCGGTCGGCATTGCATCTGCCACCCCGTGTTCCGCCTGAGGTGCTGCGGGAACCGCTAGGCCATCCTCATCGGGTACCACTTGTGCTTCACCGGGTGCCGGTGCCGTGAAGGTGGGAGCCTCGGGCTCAGGTGCAACCTGACCATAGTCCTGGTTCCACTGCACTATCAGTAGATAGGCAAGCACCGCTAGTGGAATCAACAAGAGGAGTCGTTTTACGTCCATGAGGGTTCTGCCCGCTGGGTAGTGAACATGCCGCTGGAACGAAATCCGCTGCTATGTGAAGAAGGGGTGATAGCCTGCAGTGCAGGCTATCGGGGCGGAAATAATAGCGATCCGGTCAGGAAGTCATCGCGCTACGTGCGTCGCGCTCCAGCCGCCGCCACATGCCAAAGAGCTGGCGATGCAGCGTAGCCTTGTCCAGCTCACCTGCACCACGTCGCGCCAGAAGGACAATATCGACGGCGGGTAGTGAGCTCTGCTGGAGGCGAACGGATTCACGAGCCAACCGCTTGAGGCGGTTGCGGTCCACGGCCCTGCGGACATTCTTTTTGCTGATGACCAGGCCAAGGCGGGGGTGGCCCAGTCCATTGGGGCACGCCAGGGCCATCAGCCCCTTGCCATGTACCTTGTATATCGCGTGATCGAAAACGTAGCGATAATCCCCGGCAGTGAGTAAACGCAGCTGCTTGGGGAAATCATGACCGGACACGCGCAATCCGCTATCAGGCGCTCAAGCGCTTACGGCCTTTGGCGCGCCGACGAGCCAGGATGGCACGGCCGCCCTTGGTGGCCATGCGTGCACGAAAGCCGTGCATACGCTTGCGCTTCAGAACGCTGGGTTGAAAAGTACGTTTCATGACACTCTATTCCCACGTGGTTTATTGACGGTGCGTCGTTACAGAAACACCCTGGCTCCTGGACAGGAACCAGGGTCAGATTCGGTTCAAGACCGGAAATTGTAGAGACTTCGTTGGTTAGACGCAATTGTTATGCTCGCCGAGTCGCCTCAGATGAGGAAGAGATATTCTCGGACGCTGTGGTCAAAACTGGGGACCAGTTGTGTGGATAACTAGGTATTTCCTTTTTAAATCAAATGTTTTAAATGTTGCAGTTGGTGTGGAAAAGTAGTTTTGACCAGCAGGATTCTTGCGGGCCGATAAATCTGCTGGTCAGAGCGCAAGAGCCGCCAGCCGGCAAGAACCGAGAAAAACACCCAGCTATCAGTGAAGGCGCACGGAAATGGATTTTCCACAGCCGCCGCACCCTTTGGTCATGTGGATAACTCGCTGGCTGGAAGATACAATGCCCGGTTCGTGCAGCGTCTCGTGCAACAACCCAGGTATCTCTATTTTAAGCAACTACTCAAGTATGGTGAGGTCGAGTGTCTCTAGCTCTCTGGCAACAGTGTTTGGATTACCTGCGGGACGAGCTGAGCGCCCAGCAGTTCAACACCTGGATTCGTCCGCTCCAAGCTGAGGAGGGGGAAGCCAATGAGCTGCGCCTGTTGGCGCCCAATCGTTTCGTGCGGGACTGGGTAGGTGACAAGTATGCCAAGCGCATCAATGAGCTGCTCCGAGAGCTGTCGCCAGCCAAGCCGCCGCGAGTTGCGCTGGCAGTCGGCAGCCGCAAAACGGCCGCGGTAAAGCCGCAGCCACGTGAATTGGGTACACCGGTATCAGCTCGGTCGCGTACTTCCCTGGCAGCGGCCGAGGGGGGAGACGATGCCGGTACCCAGTATGCAGCTGAACGGCAGAAGAAGGAGGGTACTTCCTTACGCCCTGCGGCGAATGAGCGGGAAGTGCAGGTTGAAGGTAGCTTGAAGCACAGCAGCGGCCTCAACCCCAATTTTACCTTTGACACCTTCGTCGAGGGTAAGTCCAACCAACTGGCACGAGCTGCTTCGCGGCAGGTATCGGAGAATCCAGGAGGCGCCTATAACCCGCTATTCCTGTACGGCGGCGTGGGGTTGGGCAAGACGCACCTGATGCATGCGGTGGGCAATGCGCTGGCGACTCGGCGTGAGAACGCGCGAGTGGTATATCTGCACTCGGAGCGCTTTGTCGCTGATATGGTCAAGGCATTGCAGCTCAATGCCATTAATGACTTCAAGCGCTTCTATCGCAGCGTTGATGCATTATTGATTGATGATATTCAGTTCTTCGCCGGCAAGGAGCGCTCACAAGAAGAGTTCTTCCATACTTTCAATGCCTTGCTCGAAGGGGGGCAGCAAATGATCCTGACGTCGGATCGCTACCCCAAGGAGATCAGCGGTGTCGAAGAGCGTCTTAAATCACGTTTTGGCTGGGGGTTGACCGTCGCGATTGAGCCACCAGAGCTGGAAACCCGTGTGGCTATTTTGATGAAGAAGGCTGACCAGGCCAAAGTGGATCTGCCACATGATGCCGCCTTCTTCATTGCGCAGAAAATTCGCTCCAACGTGCGTGAGCTTGAAGGTGCGCTCAAGAAAGTGATTGCCGACTCGCACTTCATGGGCAAGCCAATCACCCAGGATTTCATTCGTGAGTCGTTGAAGGATCTGTTGGCCCTGCAGGACAAGCAGGTCGGGGTCGACAATATTCAGCGTACCGTTGCGGAGTATTACAAGATAAAGTTGGCCGATCTGCTATCCAAGCGCCGCTCGCGCTCGGTGGCCAGGCCGCGCCAGGTCGCCATGGCGTTGGCCAAGGAGTTGACCAATCACAGCTTGCCCGAGATTGGCGATGCCTTCGGTGGCCGAGACCACACCACGGTATTGCATGCTTGCCGCAAGGTTAAGTCGCTACAAGAGGAGAGCGCGGATATCCGCGAGGATTACAAGAACCTGCTGCGGTTGCTCACCAGCTAATGCTTCTTTCCGATAACAGCTGAACATCAAGGCCCGATACCCATCTACAGGACGAGACGTGGAGCCGACATGAAATTTTCGATTTCCCGAGAAGCGCTGCTACGGCCGCTGGCACTGGTGGCCGGTGTGGTGGAGCGCCGCCAAACCTTGCCAGTCTTATCGAATGTGCTGATCCAGGTCGATCAAGAGCAGGTGGCGCTTACCGGTACCGACCTTGAAGTTGAGCTGGTGGGGCGTACGGTAGCGTCTGAGGTCGAGGTGCCGGGAGCGGTTACCGTGCCGGCGCGCAAGTTGATGGATATTTGCAAGTCGCTTCCTGATCAGGCCGAGCTGCGCTTCAGTCTTGAAGAGGGGCGGGCAGTGCTGCGCAGTGGACGTTCGCGCTTTACGTTATCGACCCTTCCTGTTGCCGAGTTTCCGAGTATCGAGGATAGCGCCGGTGACACCGAGATCAGTCTGCCGCGTGGCACGCTCAAGCAGCTTATTGATGCGACGGCTTTTGCCATGGCACAACAGGACGTGCGTTACTATCTCAATGGTATTCTGCTTGAGTTGCGCACCAACCTTGTGCGTACCGTGGCGACTGATGGGCACCGTTTGGCACTCTGTTCGCGGCCTGCCGAGATTCAGCTGGAGTCAACCCGTAAGCTGATTGTGCCGCGCAAGGGGGTGATGGAGCTGGTACGTTTGCTGGACGACAGCGAAGAGCCGGTAACCCTGACGCTGAGTGCCAGCCATATGCGTGCTCATACCGGCGACTTTACTTTTACCTCGAAGCTGGTGGATGGCAAGTTCCCCGATTATGAACGGGTTATCCCACGCGGTGGTGACAAGGTGTTTATTGCAGACCGTGCCGAATTGCGTCAGGTCTTGTCACGTACTTCGATTCTTTCCAACGAAAAATACCGGGGTGTCCGCCTGCATCTTCAGGAAGGCAATTTGCAAGTCATGGCCAACAACCCTGAGCAAGAAGAGGCCGAAGAGAACGTGGCCGTTGAATATGCTGGCGACTCACTGGAGATCGGTTTCAACGTGGGGTACCTGATCGACGTATTGAATGCAGTGGGTGAAGACCGCATTCAAATGACCTTATCCGATTCCAATAGCAGCGCTTCGATGGAAGAGCCGGGTGGCGGCGATGCGCTGTATGTTGTCATGCCGATGCGTCTTTAAGGCAGGCTTTATCTGGCTGCCATGTTGATTGATCGTGTCGCCTTTACCGGGTTGAGAAATCTTGCTCCATTGGATTTCTCCCCGGGTTCCGGCGTCAATTTGATCATCGGCGACAATGGCAGCGGTAAAACCAGCTTGCTTGAAGGGCTCTTTATATTGGGTATGGGCCGCTCCTTCCGCACCCGCCAGCTGAAACATGCCATCGCTCATCATGCTCAGGAAATGACGCTGTTTTCCCGGCTCAGCGGTGATCCGCCACTGCCTGTCGGTGTGCGCCGAGAGCGTGATACCGGGGAGCTTGAGGTGCGCATGGGAGGCGAGCGTGTAGCGCGCCTGGCTCAGTTGATCGAGGCGCTCCCTGTTCAGCTAATCAACCCAGATGCTTTTCGACTCCTGGAAGGGGCTCCAGCCGCGCGGCGTGAGTTTCTCGATTGGGGTGTGTTTCACGTGAAACATGAGTTTTATGCTGCGTGGCAACGTGCCAAGCGTGCGCTGAAGCATCGGAATGCACTGCTCAGACGTGATAGAATGGACGCCGAGGGTTTAGCTGTTTGGGAGCGGGAGCTGTCGATCTGGGGCGAGCGAGTTGATGCTCTGCGTAACGAATGGATGACAAGCTTTATTCCTGTTTTTGAGGAAACGCTATCCAAACTGATCGATATGCCGGCTCTCAGTTTACATTACTTGCGAGGCTGGGATAGGCAGCGCAACCTGAAGGAAGTGCTGGAGCAGGGTCGGGCGAGCGACTTTCAGATGGGATTCACACAAACTGGCCCGCAACGCGCTGATTTGCGTATTCGCCTCAATGGGCGGCCGGCGGTTGAGGTGTTGTCTCGCGGCCAACAGAAGCTGGTTGTGAGTGCACTTAAGCTGGCCCAAGGGCAGTTGCTTGAGCAAATAACCGGACGAGCCTGTCTTTATCTGGTTGATGATCTTCCCGCCGAGCTGGATGCCCAGCATCGATATGTTTTTTGTCGTTTGCTCTCATCCATGCACTGTCAGGCATTCATCACTAGTGTCGAATATGACGCTTTGGCAAGAGCCTGGGAAGAGCAGGCACCGTTGACACTGTTTCACGTGAAACAAACCGCATCCGGTACAGGGCAGCTAGTGCCACAGGCACGATAGATATCATACGGAGCAGACAATGAGCGAACAAGCTTACGATTCGTCGAGTATCAAGGTCCTGAAGGGCCTGGATGCCGTGCGCAAGCGTCCTGGCATGTATATCGGCGATACCGATGACGGAACAGGTCTGCACCATATGGTGTTTGAGCTGGTGGATAACTCTATCGACGAGGCCTTGGCGGGACACTGTAGTGAAGTCAGGATTACCATTCATCCGGATGAATCCATTACGGTTAGCGACAATGGTCGCGGTATTCCCACCGATATACATGAAGAAGAGGGTGTCTCGGCGGCGGAAGTGATCATGACCGTACTGCACGCCGGAGGCAAGTTCGATGATAACTCCTACAAAGTGTCGGGTGGTCTACACGGCGTTGGGGTTTCCGTTGTTAATGCGCTTTCCGAGGAGCTTAAGCTAACGATCTGGCGCGCAGGCCAGGTTCATGAGCAAATCTACCGTCACGGTGTGCCGCAAGCGCCTCTCACTGTGGTGGGAAAGACCGAGAAGACCGGTACACGGGTACATTTCACGCCCTCAACCAAGACCTTTGCCAATATCGAGTTCCACTACGATATTTTGGCCAAGCGCTTGCGTGAGCTCTCTTTTTTGAATTCGGGAGTCGCCATTCGGCTGGTGGATGAGCGTAGTGGTAAAGAAGAGCTTTTCCACTATGAAGGCGGCCTGCAGGCATTCGTCAATCACCTGAACAGCAACAAGACCGTGCTTAACCCGGTTTTTCACTTCGAGTCGGAACGTGAAGATGGCGTTGTGGTCGAGGTGGCGATGCAGTGGAGCGACTCCTTTACCGAGAACATTTTTTGCTACACCAACAATATTCCGCAGCGTGACGGTGGTACTCACCTGGCGGGTTTCCGTGCCGCATTGACCAGAACCCTCAACGGCTACATCGAAGCCGAAGGTTTGCTGAAAAAATCCAAGGTGAACACGTCGGGCGATGATGCTCGTGAAGGGCTGACGGCCATTGTTTCGGTCAAGGTGCCAGATCCGAAGTTTTCATCGCAGACCAAGGACAAGTTGGTCTCTTCCGAGGTAAAAACAGCCGTTGAGCAGGAATTGGGCCGTCTGTTTTCTGACTACCTGATTGAGCATCCCAGTGATGCCAAGGCTATCGTCAACAAGATGCTGGATGCGGCCCGGGCCCGTGAAGCGGCTCGCAAGGCGCGGGACATGACCCGACGCAAGGGAGCCCTGGACATTGCCGGCCTGCCCGGCAAGTTGGCGGACTGTCAGGAGAAAGACCCCAGCCTTTCAGAACTGTTCCTGGTGGAGGGCGACTCTGCCGGTGGTAGCGCCAAGCAGGGGCGTGATCGGCGCACCCAGGCGATTCTTCCCCTCAAGGGCAAGATCCTCAACGTCGAGAAGGCGCGTTTCGACAAGATGCTCTCTTCGGCGGAAGTAGGCACGCTGATTACCGCGCTTGGCTGCGGCATTGGCCGTGAAGAGTTCGATGTCGACAAGTTGCGTTATCACTCGATTATTATCATGACCGATGCGGACGTTGACGGCTCGCACATCCGAACACTGCTATTGACGTTCTTTTTCCGCCAGATGGCGTCACTTATTGAACGCGGCCATGTCTTTATCGCTCAGCCGCCACTGTACAAGATCAAGCGTGGCAAACAGGAAACCTATCTGAAGGATGAAGAAGCACTGACCGATTATCTCACCACCACGGCAATGGATGGGGCTCGGCTATATGTCAATCCGGATGCGCCGCCGATAGCGGGTGCCCAGC
>DXFC01000116.1 GCA_019114645.1 Candidatus Halomonas stercoripullorum | reverse complement strand
AGCTATCGCCTGACCGATGACGACAATCGCCTCGTCGTCGATCTGCATGGCGAGGCCGACGGTGTCGAGGTCATCAAGCGCTTCTCCTTCGAGCGTGGCAGCTACGCTGTCGAGGTCGCCTACCATCTGGCTAATACCACCGAAGAACCGGTTAGTGCACGCTTTATTGGCCAACTGGCACGGGATAACAGTCCTGACCCCTCCAGCGGTGTCGCCCTGGGCATGAGCTCTTTCCTCGGTGCGGCCTACTCTTCACCGGAAGAGCGCTATCAGAAGGTCGATTTTGACGATATCCAGGCTGGTCGTTTCACTAATCGCGACTCCCAGGGCGGCTGGGTGGCGATCATCCAGCACTATTTCGTCTCGGCCTGGGCACCACCACAAAACCAGCAGAACCTGCAGTACGCCACCACCGATTCACGCAACCGCAACGTAGTGGCTTTTGCCGGCCCGGTCACCACGGTAGCAGCCGATGGTGAGGCTCGCCTGGGTGCGACGCTTTATGTCGGCCCCAAGGTGCAGAGCCAGCTCGAAGAAGTGGCCGAAAACCTGCGCCTGACCGTCGACTTCGGCTGGCTGTGGTTCCTTGCCAACCCACTGTTCTGGCTACTTGATCAAATTCATGGCCTGATCGGTAACTGGGGCTGGTCCATCGTATTGCTGACCATTGTGGTCAAGCTGGTTCTGTGGCCGCTTTCCGCCAAGGCGTACAAATCGATGGCCCGTATGCGCAAACTGGGCCCGGAAATGCAGCGCCTCAAGGAGCAGTACGGCGATGATCGCCAGAAAATGTCCCAGGAGATGATGAAGTTCTACCAGAAGGAGAAGATCAATCCGCTGGGCGGCTGTCTGCCAATTCTGGTACAGATGCCGGTCTTCATCGCACTGTACTGGATGCTGCTGGAGTCGGTGGAGCTGCGCCATGCGCCCTTCATGTTCTGGATTCAGGATCTGTCGATGAAGGACCCCTACTTCATCCTGCCGATTCTGATGGGCGCCTCGATGTTCGTCCAGCAAATGCTCAACCCCACACCGCCGGACCCGATGCAGGCGAAGATCATGAAGATGCTGCCCATCCTCTTCACTTTCTTCTTCCTGTGGTTCCCGGCTGGCCTGGTGATCTACTGGGTCGTCAACAACATTATTTCGATCGCCCAGCAGTATGTGATCACACGCAAGATTGAGAACGACCCCAATGTCGGCAAGGGCATGAGAACCAAGTAAGCTCTTATTCAATCAAGCAACGATCCTGGATCTACCCAGACCCCTGCCCCGGCGGGGGTCTGGCGTTTTTGGGCAATGCCCGAGACAATCCTGCCCATCACTCGATAAGGAATTTCCTGATGCCCGAGCGTCTCTATACTCAGGACACCATTGCTGCATTGGCTACCCCGCCCGGACGCGGTGGAGTCGGCATTATTCGCGTCTCGGGCCCCTTGTGCGCCACGCTCGCCGAGGCTGTGGTAGGCCACTGCCCCACCCCACGGCGCGCTCACTACGGTCCATTTCATGGTGCCAATGCTGTCATTGACGAAGGCATTGCGCTCTATTTCGCCGGCCCCCACTCCTTTACCGGTGAAGACGTACTGGAACTGCAAGGCCATGGCGGCCCGGTCATCATGGACCTGCTGCTGGAGCGCTGTGTGCAGCTTGGCGCTCGCCTGGCCCGGCCGGGTGAGTTTTCCGAGCGCGCCTTTCTCAACGACAAGCTCGACCTGGCCCAGGCCGAGGCCATTGCCGATCTGATCGAAGCCAGCTCGCGGGCCGCCGCCGAGAACGCCTTGCGTTCGCTCCAGGGTGAGTTCTCACGCCAGGTGGAAGCCCTGGTGCAACGCCTGATTGAACTGCGTATCTACGTCGAGGCTGCCATCGACTTTCCTGAAGAGGAAATCGACTTTCTCGCCGATGGCAAAGTGGCCGAAATGCTCACCGCCGTACAGACAGAGCTTGCCGCTGTACGCGCCGCCGCCGGCCAGGGGGCGCTGATGCGCGAGGGCATGAACGTGGTGATCGCCGGGCGCCCCAATGCGGGGAAATCGAGCCTGCTCAACGCCCTGACCGAACAAGAGACCGCCATCGTCACCGACATTGCCGGCACCACCCGTGACGTACTGCGCGAGCATATCCATCTGGACGGCATGCCGCTCCATATCATCGATACCGCCGACCTGCGTGACACCCCCGACGCGGTGGAACAGATCGGCGTCGCCCGCGCCTGGGCAGAAATCGAGCAAGCCGACCGTGTGCTGCTCCTGGTGGATGCTGCTACCACCGCAGACACCGATCCGATGTCAATCTGGCCCGAATTCGTCACCCGTCTGCCCGATCCCCAACGCCTCACCCTGGTGCGCAACAAGATCGATGCCAGTGGCGAAGCCGCCACAACCGACTTATCCACACCCACTCCGGTAGTGCGACTCTCTGCACGTACCGGAGCGGGTGTGGATAACCTGAAAGAGCACTTGAAACAAGTGATGGGATTTTCCGCCACTACCGAAGGTCGTTTCTCGGCGCGCCGCCGTCATCTGGACGCTCTGGACCGTGCACAGCAGGCACTCGTCAATGGCGAGGAGCAGCTATCAGGCTATGGCGCCGGCGAACTGCTGGCAGAAGATCTTCGCGATGCCCAGCAGGC
>DXFC01000115.1 GCA_019114645.1 Candidatus Halomonas stercoripullorum | reverse complement strand
TGAAGGTGAACTCGACACCATCGCCGCCTTGACCGATACCATCGACGCTGCCGTGGACGCGGGCCGTGCCGTCCACCTGCTGGGCCTGCTTTCACCCGGTGGCGTACATAGCCACGAGGACCACATCCTGGCCATGGCCGAGCTGGCCGCCCGCCGTGGCGCCCAGCGCATCTATATTCATGCTTTCCTTGATGGCCGCGATACCGCACCGCGTAGTGCGCTGGCCTCCATCGAGCGGGCCAACACACGACTTGCCGAACTGGTCGGCGCCGACAATGGCCATGTCGCCTCGATTATCGGTCGCTACTTCGCCATGGACCGCGACAACCGCTGGGATCGTGTCGAGCAAGCCTATCGCCTGCTCACCGAGGGCGTCGGCCAGCATACGGCCGGCAGTGCCGAAGAGGGGTTGCGCGCCGCTTATGAGCGCGGTGAAAACGACGAGTTTGTCACCGCCACGGTGATTCCGCAGGCCCAAGGCCCCGTGACCATTGCCGATGGCGACGCGGTCTTTTTCATGAACTTCCGCGCCGACCGCGCTCGGGAGCTGTCACGCGCCTTCGTCGAAGACAGCTTTACCGGTTTTGAACGGCGCGTGCGTCCCGCGCTTGCCGGCGGCAGCCTGGTCACCCTGACCCGCTATGCCGCCGATATTCCTGCGCCAGCGGCTTTTCCACCGAATGATCTTCACAACACCTTGGGCGAGGTGGTAGCCAATCGCGGCCTGACCCAGCTGCGCATTGCCGAAACCGAGAAGTATGCCCACGTCACCTTCTTCTTCTCGGGCGGACGCGAAGCCGAGTTCGAGGGCGAAACCCGTGTGCTGGTACCCTCGCCCCAGGACGTCAAAACCTATGATGAAAAACCCGAGATGAGTGCCGTGGAAGTGACCGACCGCCTGGTGAAGGCGATCGATTCAGGTCATTACGACCTGATCGTGTGCAACTACGCCAACGGCGACATGGTCGGCCACACTGGCGACTTCGATGCTGCGGTGAAAGCCATCGAAGCGGTGGATGCCTGCGTCGGCCGCGTGGTGGAGGCTATCGAACGCGCCGGTGGCGCCTGCCTGGTCACTGCCGATCACGGTAACGCCGAGCAAATGGTTAACCCCGACACCGGCGTGGCGCAAACCGCCCACACCACCTTTACCGTACCGCTGATCTATGTCGGCTCCGGCAACGTCAAGCTGCGTGATGGCGGCCGCCTGTGCGACATCGCTCCCACCCTGCTGCATATGCTGGACCAGCCGATTCCCGAGGAGATGACCGGCCAGGTCCTGATCGAGCCGGCGTGAGCAGCCAGGGGCACCCGCCTTGATGATGACTCCTTCACAGCAGCGCTACCCTGGCGTGTGGCTCACTTGCTGCCTACTGTGCATTTTTCTGCTTGGCGGGCTTGGCGCACTGCCTGCCCACGCCCAGCCCAGTGAAAGAGAAGCGCGTGAACGCCTCGACGCCATTGGCACCGAAATTCAGGCGGTCAACCGTCGTCTGAATGAGACACGCCAGGCCCAGGACGAGGCCACCCAGGCACTGCGTGAAGTGGAAACCGCCCTGGCAGAGACCCATGCACGGCTGGATGGCATTCAAGCCGAGCGGCGCCAGCTCGACGACGATATCGCCACACTCGAGAGAGAGCGCGACGAGTTACAAGACGAACGAGACGAGCAGATCGAGGCGCTTAACGTGCAACTGGTCGCTCTTTACCGACTTGGCCTCACGCCCCAGCTCAAACTGCTGCTCAATCAGGACGACCCGGCACGGCTCGACCGCTTGCAAACCTATCTCAACCACCTGGCCCGGGCGCGCAACCAACGGCTCGACGAGATTGCCCGGCTCGATGCCGCACTGACCGACAATCGGCGTAAGCTGGATGCCCACGGTCAACAGCTCGATGCGCTGGCCGCCGAGCTGGCCCAGCGCAGCAGTGAGCTGGCCGGGCGCATAAACGAACGCGAGCGCCTGCTGGCAGAGCTGGACGCACGCTATGACGATGAACATTCACGCCTGGAGCGCCTTGACCGCGACCGCAGTGAAGCAGAGCTGGTGCTTGAGCAGGTACGTGAAGCACTCGCACGGCTGCAACGCCCTCCTCCTTCGACCGCTATCGAACGCACCCGGGGCGACCTGCCCTGGCCGGTACAGGGCAACGTCGCCTCTCACTACCGCCGTGGCCAGGGCGTGCATGTCAACGGCATGCTGATCGAAGCCCGCGAGGGAACCCCCGTCGCCGCGGTACATGCGGGGAGAGTGGTATTCGCCGACTGGATGCGCGGCTTCGGTAACTTGTTGATCATCGATCACGGCGATAACGTGATGACCCTCTATGCCCACCTGCAACGGTTTAGCGCCAACGTGGGACAAACCATTGGCAGTGGCGATACCCTGGGCACAGTGGGTAGCAGTGGCGGACACGCCCGGCCAGCACTCTACTTCGAAGTCCGCCGCGGCGGTGACCCTATCGATCCGCGAGAGTGGATCGCACGGAGATGACCATGATAAGGAATTCAAAAGCTCGCCGGCTCGGGCTATGCTGGACAACCTCGCCTCGCCATAGCGGAGTTCGCATGTCTTCACGCCCCGCAGCTCGACGCCCGCTGATCGCCCTGTTCACTGGCCTGCTGATCTTTACCCTGGGTACCTTGCCGGCTACCGCACAACCTGCCCCAGACTCTGACACGCTGCCGCTGGAAGACATCCAGACGTTTGCCGAAATCTTCGAGCGTATCAAGCGCGCCTACGTCGAAGAGGTCGACGACAGCACGCTGATTCGCAACGCCATGCGCGGCATGCTCAGCGAACTGGACCCTCACTCCGCTTACCTGGACCGCGACGAATTCCAGAGCCTGAGGGAGTCCACCGAAGGAGCGTTCGGCGGCATCGGCATCGAAGTCGGCCTTGAGGATGGACGCCTGACGGTGATCACCCCCATCGACGAGACACCCGCCTCCCGCGCCGGCCTGCAAGCGCGTGACGTCATTCTGGAAATCGACGACGAGCCTACCGATCGACTGTCGCTACAGGAGTCGGTCACGCTGATGCGCGGCGAACCCGGCATCGAAATCCATCTGCTTATTCTGCGTAGTGGCGAGGATGAGCCGCTTGAATTCACCCTTGTTCGCGAGAGCATTCGCACCGAGAGCGTGCGCAGTGAAATGCTTGAGTCCGGCTATGGCTACCTGCGCGTGAGCCAGTTCCAGAGCCGTACCGGCGAGCAGGTCAACAACGCCATCCAGCGCATGCAGCGTGACGGCGCGCTACAGGGGTTGGTTCTCGACCTGCGCAATAACCCCGGCGGCAT
>DXFC01000114.1 GCA_019114645.1 Candidatus Halomonas stercoripullorum | reverse complement strand
CATTCCTCCCATGCCGCCGGGCCCACCCGGCCCGCCGCCTCCCATCATGCCGGACATGCCGCGCATCATTTTCTGCATGCCGCCTTTCTTGCCGGCCTTCTTCATCATCTTCTGCATCTGCTTGTGCTGCTTGAGCAGACGGTTGAGGTCCGGCACCTGCAAACCGGCACCCGCCGCGATACGCCGCTTGCGCGAACCGTTGATGATGTCGGGCTTGCGCCGCTCCTGGGGCGTCATCGAGTTGATCAACGCCTCAAGCTTGCCCATCTCCTTCTCCGGCCCCGGCCCCTGGGCCAGTTCCGCCATTTGCCCCATGCCGGGCAGCTTGCCGAGCAGACCGGTCATGCCCCCCATTTTCTTGAGCTGCTGAAGCTGGTCGCGAAAATCCTCAAGATCGAAGCCCTCGCCCTTCTTGACCTTCCTGGCGAGCTGTTCGGCTTTTTTCTTGTCGACCGTGCGCTCGGCCTCTTCGATCAGCGACAACATGTCGCCCATGCCGAGAATACGCGAGGCCACGCGATCCGGATGGAAGGGCTCCAGCGCATCGACTTTCTCGCCGACCCCCATAAACTTGATCGGCTTGCCGGTAATGTGACGTACCGACAGTGCGGCACCACCCCGGGCATCACCATCGGCCTTGGTCAGGATCACGCCCGTCAGCGGCAGCGCTTCGTGGAAGGCCTTGGCCGTGTTCGCCGCATCCTGACCGGTCATGGCATCGACCACGAACAGGGTTTCCTGCGGTTGACAGGCCCGGTGCAGCTCGGCGATTTCCGCCATCATCGCTTCGTCAATGGCCAGACGACCGGCGGTATCGACAATCACCACGTCATGGAACTGGATCTTGGCGTGCTTGAGCGCCGCCTCGGCAATGGTTACCGGCTTCTGATCGCTGCGCGAGGGGAAAAAGTCCACCCCGACCTCACCAGCCAGGGTTTCAAGCTGGTCAATGGCTGCCGGACGATAGACGTCGGCAGACACCACCAGCACCTTTTTCTTCTCACGCTCCTTGAGATAGCGTGCCAGCTTGGCCACGGAGGTGGTTTTACCCGCCCCCTGCAGACCGGCCATCAGTATCACGGCAGGCGACCCCTTGAGCGCCAGCCCTTCGTTGGCCTCGCCCATGATCGCCTCGAGCTCCTGCTGGACGATCTTGACGAACTGCTGACCCGGCGACAGGCTTCTGGAAACTTCCTGCCCCACGGCGCGCTCGCGCACGCGCTCAATGAAAGCCTTGACCACCGGCAGGGCAACATCGGCCTCAAGCAGCGCACGACGCACTTCGCGCAGCGTATCCTTGATGTTGTCTTCGGTCAGGCGCGCCTGCCCCTTGATGGACTTGAGCGTGTGCGAGAGCCGATCACTGAGATTCTGAAACATTCACCACTCCGGCTGTCAGTTCGGCAGTGATGTAGCCGATCCGATAATGCTATATGTCGAGTCTGGAAGTTATTATACGCTCTGTGGCAACCAGTCTCCATGCATGGAGCCGCAAGCGACGACTGCGGACCTGTGCGGCGGGGAGCAGATTGGTTATAGTTAACCACCTCAATACCATCCACCGAGATGCACTGACGCCAACGACGGCGCACGGACGACACTGATGCAGGCGTTTCCTTTAGCCATCATGGCTTCGATCCTTTACCTGGGCGCTGCCTCCTGGCAGGGGCTTACGCTGCTACGTCGCGTGCCGCAACGTCCCGCCCTGGTGCGGGTGCTCGGCCTGCTGGGGTGGCTCTTCCACATTCCCATTGTGATCAAGCTGGTCGGCCAGAGCCCCGGCCTGATGCCCGGTCTCTCTACCAGCATCGCCGCCCTGACCGCCCTCATGATCCTGTTGCTGCTGCTTGTCAGCCTGGCCAAACCGGTGCTCAACGTGGTCGTGGCACTGTTCCCCATTGCAGGCCTGGTATTGCTGCTGGCTGTCGGCCTGCCCAGCCCGGAACGCACTGACGGCATGAGCGCAGGCATCGCCCTGCATGCCATCAGTTCGGCGCTGGCCTTTGGCGTGCTGTTTATCGCCGCCTGTCAGGCCGTGCTGCTGGGCCTGCAGAACCAGGCCCTGCGCCAACACCATGTTCGCGGCATGGTCCAGGTGTTACCCCCCCTGACCACCATGGAGCGGGTGTTATTCGAGCTGATCTGGGCCGGCATGGTTCTACTGACCCTGTCGATCCTCAGCGGTTTTCTCTTCCTCGACAACATGTTCGCCCAGCACCTGGTCCACAAGACCATCCTGTCACTGGCGGCCTGGATAATCTTCGCCATCCTGCTGCTCAGCCATCATATTCTGGGCTGGCGCGGCATGCGTGCCGTACGCTGGACGCTGGGCGGCTGCCTGGTATTGCTGATTGCCTACTTCGGCAGCAAGTTCGTGCTGGAGATACTGCTCAGCCGCACTTGATGGCCAGGCCTTCATGCCAATGTCTTCTTGACACTGCCAAACCTAATACCTAAAACGTGGCTGATACGCCAGCGAGGATCCAATCACCTTGAGCAACGACCTTCCTTTGGGATTGCTGTTCGGCCTGCTATTCCTGCTCATTTTTCTCTCTGCCTTCTTCTCCAGTTCCGAGACGGGCATGATGTCACTCAACCGCTACCGCCTGAACCACCAGGCCAACAGCGGTGATAGCCGGGCGCGCCGTGTGTTGCGTCTACTGGCGCGCCCTGACCGGCTCATTGGCGTCATCCTGATTGGCAACAACCTCGTCAACAATTTGGCGGCCGCCATTGCCACCGTCATTGCCATCGGCTTCTTCGGCGAAGTCACCGGAGCGGCTGTTGGACCATTAGCGCTGACCATTGTGCTATTGATCTTCAGTGAGGTAAGCCCCAAAACCTACGCCGCCATCAAGCCTGAGCGCATCGCCTACCCCGCCTCGCTGCTGCTGGAGCCACTGCTTAAACTGCTTTATCCCCTGGTATGGCTGGTCAATGCTGTCTCCAATAACCTGCTTCGCCTGGTCGGTATCAAAAGCATTGAAAGTGGTGGCGAGAGCCTGACCCGTGACGAGCTGCGCACTGTGGTACACGAAGCCGGCACCCTGATTCCGCACCGCCACCAGGCCATGCTGCTGTCAATCCTCGACCTGGAAAATGTCACGGTCAATGACATCATGGTGCCGCGCCACGAAGTCGTCGGCATCGACCTGGACGACAGCCTGGAAAGCATCCTCGAACAGGTCCGCAGCAGCCAGTACACCCGCCTGCCGGTTTACAAGGGCGATATCAACAACATCATCGGCATGCTGCATCTACGCAATGCGGCACGCTTCCTCTCCGCCGAAGAAGTGACCAAGGCTGCCATCGTGCAAGAAGCCCGCGAGCCCTATTTCATTCCCGAATCGACACCGCTGCACACCCAGTTGCTCAACTTTCAAAAGCAGAAACGGCGTATCGGCATAGTGGTGGACGAGTATGGCGACATGGAAGGCCTGGTGACTCTGGAAGATATTCTTGAGGAAATTGTCGGCGAATTCACCACCGACGTGGCGGGCCAGGATCAGGAGATCCGCCGCCAGGAAGATGACAGTCACGTCATCGAAGGCACCGCCAATATCCGTGATATCAACCGTACCCTGGGCTGGAAACTGCCGACTGACGGCCCCAAGACCCTCAACGGCCTGATCCTGGAACATCTGGAAGCCTTCCCCGACGGCCCGGCCAGCTTGCAGATTGGCAACGTGCGCATGGAAATTCTGGAGGTGCGTGACAACCTGATTACCGAGGCTCGCTGCTGGCATGAAGTTCCCGGCCGGCAACCGAAGCGCTAGACAGAGGCCACCCCACCAAAATCAATGCTGCGAGGCCTTGTCCGGACAAGCCCAGCTGTCAGCCTCGGCCTTGAGTGCCCGTACCTGTGCCTCCAGCAGGGAGCGACGCGCCAACCGCGCCGGTACCGGTCGCCCGAAGTGCAACGCCACCCGGGCGCGAAAACGGCGCGGACGCTTGGATAATGCCGGCCCCCCACAGTGGGATGTCCATGACCCCCATAGACCGGCCAAACCGACCGGGATAACCGGCACCGGATCACGCAACAATATCGCTTCCAGTCCGCGGCGAAAGGCTTGTACCTCACCGTTTGGCGTCAACCGTCCTTCAGGAAAGAGCATGACTACTTCGCCGTCGCGCAACGCCCGACTGACCTCCTCCAGCGCCCGGCGTACGCTCCCCGGGTCGCGACGATCGGACTCCACCGGAATCGCCCCCACCAACCGGAATAGCCAGTTGAGCCAGGGTGACTCGTAAATCGGCCGGTCCATCAGGAAGCGCAGCGGACGGGGGCTGGCACCACCCAACACCAGTGCATCCATGAAGCTGACGTGGTTACAGACCACCAGTGCCGCGCCCTTGCTTGGGATATACCCGCGCCCCTTCAAGCGCAAACGGTAGCAACAATGAATCAAGAGAAAGATCAGCCAGCGGATACAGGGTCGCGGAGCGCGCGCGATACGCCACCCTCCCAGCAGAGCCACGCTGCCAAGCAGCCCATACAACGTGAGTGTCACGCGATATCAGGCCTGTGTTTAAGGCCGGCGAGAATGGTCAGCAGCAGCTGGTCAAGCAGCTCTGGCACCTCCAGCTGCTGGCCTTGCCAGTAACCCAGACGCTCACTCAAGCCCAGTTGCACCAAACCGTGTACACTGCCCCACAAGGTACGCCCGAGGCGTCGGGCCTCGAGATCACCCAATGCCGGCTGATATGCCTTGAGCCCGTTTTCGATACGCAGAAACAGCGCCTCGATCATCTCATTCTGGCGCTGGTCGAGCTCCCCCTCCTGCGCCAGGGGATAGTCGAACAGCAGCTGCCAGCGATAGGGCTCCTGCTGGGCAAACTGCCAATAAGCCAGCGCCAGATCACGCATCTGCTCTTCTGTCTCACCACCTTGGGTCAGCGGCTCAATGACCATACGCAGCCGGGCCAGCGTTTCAATATTCACATGCTGCAACAGATTGCCAAAGCTGCCGTAGAGCTTGAGCAGCGTACTCGGAGCGCAGCCCACTTCACGCGCCACAGCGCGCAGCGAAAAGGCGTGCACGGGTTTTTCCTGCAACCACGCGTCGCAAACCGCCATGGCCTGGGCATGCAACGCTTCCGGCGTATGCTGTCGGGGACGAGCCATCGAAGACCTCGCTAGGCAAGAAACATCACGGACGAATATTATTCGCCCGGTTAGCTAGAATAGCGCATTTCGAACACTGTTTTCGACTGTTGTGCAGCAATGCTTTCCACACCTTGCGGAGTTGGCTACCCTGTCGCCATCCCGCCAACTGGAGACCGCATGGCCGGCCGCCTCTATATCCCGCCACTCAACCTTGAGCATTTACTGCCCGGACTGCAGCAGCAGACACCGTTGCTGACCGCTGCCAACATGGCGCCGCGCCGCTTTGTTTCACAGATTCGGCAGGAGGATGGTGTTCTTTGCCTGAGCCAGGCTTTCTGGGGATTGACACCGGCCTGGCTCAATGTGCTTGAGCATGCGCCCCATTGCGCCAGGGCAGAGTCACTGGAGTCCCGCCCCATGTTTCGCGAGGCGTTTGCCTCATGCCGCAGCCTGATCCCGGTGGGCGGTGTTTACTTGTGGCAGGTGCAGCCGCGCTTCAAACAGCCGTACCTGGTCACCCGTACAGATCGTGGCCCACTACTGCTGGCCGGGCTATGGTGCCGCTACCACACAACCCCTACGCAATTTACCGACTCCACCGCTCTGGTAACCGTCCCCACCAACTCGTTGATGGCACCGCTAAGCGACCGCTTTCCCGCCATCATCGAAGCCGCCGATGCCGAACATTGGCTCGACCCCGACACCCCACCGGAAGATGCCCGCGCCCTGTTACGCCCCGCCGCACTGGAACTACTCGGCGCCTTTCCGGTATCAAGAAGAGTCAATGACCCCGCCAATCAGGATGCTGCCTGTGCGCACCCCACAGGCCCCATGCGGCGATGGAAGTAACAGGAGAGAAGATGCTTGAGTCTTGCCCCACACCTGCTCGCGCCAGGCGCCAGCCATGGAGATACTTGTTGGCCGGAGCCCTGTCAGTCAATTTGCTGCCGAGCACTATCCTGCACGCACAGCCCCAGCCGGTGGACCCCGCCAGCACGGGCGTGATCGATGAGGTCGTACTGCCTGTCGTCAGCCCCCATGACGAACGCGATTACCGCGCCCTGCAGCTCGAAAACGGCCTTACCGCATTGCTGGTGAGCGACCCCACCGCCGACCGGGCTGCCGCATCAATGAATGTCGGTGTCGGCAGCGCCCAAGACCCCAAGGACCTGGCCGGGCTGGCACATTTCCTTGAACACATGCTGTTCCTCGGCACCGAGCCCTACCCCGAAGCTGACGCTTACCAGGGCTACCTACAGCGCCACGGGGGCAGCCATAACGCCTTCACCGCCCCCCAGGACACCAACTACTTTTTCGACATCGAGCCCGATGCCCTGCCGGGAGCGCTCGACCGTTTCAGCCAGTTCTTTCTCACGCCACTGTTCAATCCCGAGCAACTGGAGAGCGAGCGCAATGTCGTCCATTCCGAGTACATGGCCCGCATTCGCGACGACGGCCGGCGCGAGAATGACGTCCTCAACCAGGTGTTCAACCCCGACAACCCCACCACCGGCTTCGCGGTGGGCAGCCGTGAAACCCTGGCACACCGCCCCGAAGGAGAGCCCAGCCTGCGCGAGCGCGTGATCGATTTCTATGAGCGTTACTACGATGCCAATGTGATGCACTTGGCAGTGGTCGCACCACAGCC
>DXFC01000113.1 GCA_019114645.1 Candidatus Halomonas stercoripullorum | reverse complement strand
GCCGGCCGCGCAAGGCGTGCTGGCAGCCGTGCAGACCCTGCGTGAGATGAACGCCGACAACCTGCGCAAGGTGCCGGCCGATGCACCCACGGCCTTCATCAAGCCGCGCTGGAAGCCGCTGGTGATCACCCCGGAAGGCCTCGACCGGAAATTCTACGAAATCTGCGCCCTGTCCGAGCTGAAGAACGCCCTGCGCTCCGGCGACATCTGGGTCAAGGGCTCGCGGCAGTTCCGCGACTTCGACGACTACCTGCTGCCGGCCGAGAAGTTCGCCGCACTCAAGCGCGAGCAGGCCCTGCCCCTGGCGATCAACCCGAACAGCGACCAGTACCTGGAAGAGCGTTTGCAGCTGCTGGACGAGCAGTTGGCCACCGTCACCCGCCTGGCCAAGGACAACGAGCTGCCCGATGCCATCCTCACCGAGTCAGGGCTGAAAATCACCCCGCTGGATGCGGCGGTGCCGGATCGGGCGCAGGCGCTGATCGACCAAACCAGCCAGTTACTGCCGCGCATCAAGATCACCGAACTGCTGATGGACGTGGACGACTGGACGGGCTTCAGCCGCCACTTCACCCACTTGAAGGACGGGGCCGAGGCCAAAGACAGGACGTTGCTGCTGTCCGCAATCCTCGGTGATGCGATCAACCTCGGGCTGACCAAGATGGCCGAGTCGAGCCCCGGCCTGACCTACGCCAAGCTGTCCTGGCTGCAAGCCTGGCACATCCGCGACGAAACCTATTCGGCGGCCTTGGCCGAGCTGGTCAACCACCAGTATCGCCACGCCTTTGCCGCCCACTGGGGCGACGGCACGACCTCATCCTCCGATGGCCAGCGCTTCCGCGCGGGTGGCCGGGGCGAGAGCACCGGGCACGTCAACCCGAAGTACGGTAGCGAGCCGGGACGGCTGTTCTATACCCATATCTCCGACCAGTACGCGCCGTTCAGCACCCGCGTGGTGAATGTCGGCGTCCGCGATTCCACCTATGTGCTCGACGGCCTGCTGTACCACGAGTCCGACCTGCGGATCGAGGAGCACTACACCGACACGGCCGGCTTCACCGATCACGTCTTTGCCCTGATGCACCTGCTAGGCTTCCGCTTCGCGCCGCGCATCCGCGACCTCGGCGAAACCAAGCTGTACGTGCCGCAGGGCGTGCAAGCCTACCCGACGTTGCGCCCGCTGATCGGCGGCACCCTGAACATCAAGCACGTGCGTGCCCACTGGGACGACATCCTGCGCCTGGCCAGCTCGATCAAGCAGGGCACCGTCACCGCCTCGCTGATGCTGCGCAAGCTCGGCAGCTACCCGCGCCAGAACGGACTGGCCGTGGCCCTGCGCGAGCTGGGCCGGATCGAGCGCACGCTGTTCATCCTGGACTGGCTGCAAAGTGTTGAACTGCGCCGCCGCGTGCATGCCGGCCTGAACAAAGGTGAGGCGCGCAACTCGCTGGCCAGGGCGGTGTTCTTCAACCGCCTTGGGGAAATCAGGGATCGGAGCTTCGAGCAGCAGCGCTACCGGGCCAGCGGCCTCAACCTGGTGACGGCGGCTATCGTGCTGTGGAACACGGTGTACCTGGAACGCGCCACCCAGGGGTTGGTCGAGGCCGGCAAGCCGGTGGACGGCGAGCTGCTGCAATTCCTGTCGCCGCTGGGCTGGGAGCACATCAACCTAACCGGCGATTACGTCTGGCGGCAGAGCCGCAGACTGGAAGACGGGAAGTTTCGGCCCTTACGGATGCCCGGAAAACCTTAGCGTACGATTTTTTCCGAATTCTGCGGGCTCCCCAATTTAAGCGTGATGCAGTTCGCATAGCACTCACTAGTGGCTTAACACGCCGTCAAGTTGCGTCAGATTTAAGTATTGGGCTTTCCACGCTTGGGAAATGGATCGCATCAATTTCCGATGAAACTAAAATTCCTACCCAAGACACTGATCTTCTGCGTGAGAATGAACGTTTACGCAAAGAGAACCGTATCCTTCGGGAGGAGAGGGAGATATTAAAAAAGGCAGCAATATTTTTCGCAGTACAAAAGCTGTGAGATTTCAGTTTATTACGGATTACCGTGGCTCTCTCTCACGTTCACGCATATGTCGTTTGATGGGCGTAACAGATCGTGGTTTACGTGCATGGAAACGCCGTCCTCCATCACTGCGCCAGCGTCGTGATCTTATACTTCTAGCGCATATACGTGAGCAGCATCGGTTGTGTTTGGGGAGCTATGGTAGGCCGCGTATGACAGAAGAGTTGAAAGCGCTGGGCCTGCAGGTTGGGCAGCGTCGGGTTGGACGTTTGATGCGCCAGAATAACATTACAGTTGTTCGAACGCGTAAATTCAAACGGACAACGGATAGTCATCATACCTTCAACATTGCACCGAACCTATTAAAACAAGACTTTAGCGCAAGCGCACCCAACCAGAAATGGGCAGGCGATATCACTTATGGTGTGCCCGGAGTTCAGGGCGGGCATGGATGCTTAAATGAACCGCGAGTCTGTCTGGAATATTGAACCGGTAACTCACGATGAGAAACCCAACAATCCCACCGGGTGTGACGGTGGAGAACCTGAGCGGCAGTGACCTGCGGCATGCCCGCAGGGTGATGTAACCCGCTGACAACGGGGATTGAGGCGAGATCACTAAGCCGAGATGATCCTCAAGGTTAAGTACTGAAAGGCTGAAGAACATGAACCCGTTAATCCGCCTCTGTGGGTTGAAAACGTCACCACGGCCTACGTGATCTGACAGGCCGTGCAGGAGGAACTGGCAGTGATACGTAAGCACTGCCGGTCGAAGGTGTTTTGACATGTATGCGAAACACCGGGGCAGCAGCGTCTATCACGCTTGCGTTGCTGACTTCTGCCAACTTGCGGCAAGCAAGGATAAAGAGTGCGACGGGCAGCCTCCTCAGTATGTCTGAGTCCAGTCAGGCAAACCGGGGAAGGTCAGCGACGGATGTTAAGGGGGCATGGCTCCGATGACGCGCTGGCTGGCGGAGCTTCCGTAGTAGTCCGCGATGGGGAAAGCCCATTACATGGCGAAGGGAAGCAGTTTGAATGTGTCTGCGACGTAAATTAACTGACCTAACGAGGTGAAGACCTTTGATAATCAGCGAAATGCAACGCAAGCTTGCCACATGGGCAGCCACCGATCCGTCCCTACGGATTCAACGGCTGCTGCGTCTGATAACACAACCAGAATGGCTGGCTGAAGCGGCGCGGATCACGCTTTCATCAAAGGGGGCGAATACCCCCGGTGTTGATGGCGTGAACAAAACAATGCTACAGGCCAGACTGGCTGTTGAGCTGCAAATCCTCAGGGATGAATTACTCTCAGGCCACTACCAGCCCTTGCCCGCCAGGCGGGTTTACATCCCTAAAAGCAATGGCAAACTGCGACCACTGGGTATCCCCGCGTTGCGGGATCGTATTGTTCAGCGGGCCATGCTGATGGCGATGGAGCCGATATGGGAGAGTGATTTTCATACGCTCTCATATGGCTTCCGGCCTGAGCGCAGTGTCCACCACGCGATCCGCACGGTGAAATTACAGCTCACAGACTGTGGTGAAACCCGGGGACGCTGGGTGATTGAAGGCGACCTGTCCAGTTACTTCGACACCGTACATCATCGACTGCTGATGAAGGCTGTACGCCGCAGGATCAGTGACGCACGTTTCATGACTCTGCTGTGGAAAACCATCAAGGCGGGACATATCGATGTCGGTCTCTTTCGGGCGGCCAGTGAAGGTGTGCCACAGGGCGGTGTTATATCGCCGCTATTATCGAACATCATGCTGAATGAGTTCGATCAATACCTGCATGAGCGCTACCTGAGCGGGAAAGCCAGAAAAGATCGGTGGTACTGGAATAACAGTATCCAACGGGGCCGAAGTACGGCGGTCAGAGAAAACTGGCAGTGGAAACCCGCGGTGGCGTACTGCCGCTATGCCGATGATTTTGTCCTCATCGTCAAAGGCACCAAAGCACAGGCGGAAGCCATCAGGGAGGAGTGTCGGGGTGTGCTCGAAGGCAGTCTGAAACTCAGGCTGAACATGGATAAGACTAAAATCACCCATGTTAATGACGGCTTTATCTTTCTGGGGCACAGGATCATTCGCAAACGCAGTCGTTATGGCGAGATGCAAGTGGTCTCAACGATCCCGCTGGAGAAAGCCAGAAACTTCGCCGCATCGCTGACAGCACTGTTATCAGGCAACTACAGTGAAAGCAAAGTCGATATGGCTGAACAACTCAACCGAAAACTGAAAGGCTGGGCCATGTTCTATCAGTTCGTTGATTTTAAGGCCAAAGTCTTCAGTTATATCGACCGTGTCGTGTTCTAGAAGCTGGCTCACTGGCTGGCCCGCAAATACCGTACAAGTATCGCTTCCCTGATGAGGTGGTGGTGTAAATCACCGAAACCGGGTCAGAGCAAAACGTGGGTTTTATTTGGTAAAACCAATCACGGCAAGCTCAGCGGCGAAATACTGTACCGGTTGGTGGGGCAAGGCAAGAAGCTGTTCCGCTGGCGGCTACCCGAAGGTAATCCCTATCTGAGGACGGAGACCAGAAACACGTATACATCGCGCTTTACAGAAGTGGCAATGGCGTTCGCCAGCATTTAAATGGAGAGCCGGATGCGCTGAAAGGTGCACGTCCGGTTCGGGGAGGAGAGGCAGGGAAATAGTCCGACTACGCCCTGCCTCTTACTCTACTCAGCACATGGCAGGGGGTCGTCTATGTGGCGTTCATCATTGATGTGTTTGCCGGATACATCGTGGGGTGGCGGGTCTCATCGTCTATGGAAACGACATTTGTGCTGGATGCTCTGGAGCAGGCGTTATGG
>DXFC01000112.1 GCA_019114645.1 Candidatus Halomonas stercoripullorum | reverse complement strand
CACGCCAGCACTTCGTGACTACGTTTATTGAGCACCTCGACGGGGTCGATTTTGAGAAGCGCGAGACCGTGCGTATTCGGGATCGTTACGATGCCAGCGTACCCTCGGTGGTTGGTGCTGTGGCTCGCCGGCAGCCGGTTTTTGTTGAGGAAGCCAGGTTTTTGCGTCAGCAGACCCGGCAGCCCATAAAGTGGGCTCTGCCAGGTCCCATGACGATGATTGATACGCTGTATGACAATCACTACAAAAGCCGTGAAAAGCTGGCCTGGGAATTCGCCAAAATTCTCAATCAGGAAGCCAGGGAGTTAGAGGCAGCCGGCGTTGATATCATCCAGTTTGATGAGCCCGCATTTAACGTGTTCTTTGATGAGGTAAATGACTGGGGCGTTGCTACCCTGGAAAGGGCGATTGAGGGCCTTGAGTGCGAAACGGCAGTACATATTTGCTATGGCTATGGCATCAAGGCTAATACAGACTGGAAAAAAACCCTGGGCGCCGAGTGGCGGCAATATGAGGAAGCCTTTCCCAAGCTGCAAAAGTCCAGCATTGATATTATTTCACTGGAATGTCAAAACTCTCGTGTCCCCATGGATCTGATAGAGCTTGTCCGGGGCAAAAAAGTCATGGTGGGTGCGATTGACGTGGCCAGCAATACGATTGAGACCCCTGAGGAGGTGGCCGGTACGCTACGAAAAGCACTTCAATTCGTCGATGCTGACAAGCTCTATCCCTCCACCAACTGCGGCATGGCCCCTTTATCGCGCCAGGTGGCCAGAGGCAAGCTAAGGGCTTTAAGCGCAGGGGCGGAAATCGTCCGAAGGGAGCTGTTGGCCTAGGTTGGCAATGGTGGCAAGGCCTTTGAGTGAATCGCCCCGGATCACGACAGTGATCCGGGGCGATTGGTTTTTACGCTCAAGGCGCGCTGGCGAACTGTTGATTATGACGCCAAGGGTTCGCTGGGTTCATGGTGCTGCGTTGTTGCCGGGGTGTGACTCAGTGAATGACAGCGACAAAGTCCGGGTCATCGAAATAGCGCTCATAGGCCTCTAGTGCCCCCAGCACTTGAACCGCTCCTCCCCGGGGTGTGGCGTCGACATTGTTGCCGGCCATCTTGTCTGCGCCGGTCACCAGCTGGGCGATGATCATGTGCAACTGGGCGTCGGCCTCGGGCGGAAGTTCACAGTTGGCCACCATGTAAGCGACGCTGTCATTGATCTGCCTGGCCAGGGGGACGTACTCCGTTGTCGGCAGCTGGTCCTCATGGATGGCGTCGATGGATCCGCGCATCACCAGGCTGATATCGCCCATGGCCTTAGCCAGGGGGGCGTCGATTGCCCACTTTTCGCCGTCGTTGAGCTGCAGCTCGAAGGGGACGTCGCCATGGTCATGGTCGTGCACCGCCGTATCGGCCGCCAGGCCGGCTCCGGAAACCGCCAGTGCGGCCGCCAGGGTAAAAGGGATGATGGCAGTGGAAAGTTTGATCGACATCTTGAATCTCCCGTTCTCGGTATGGATGGGGTGGTGGTAAGGAAGGATGCTGTCGGCGATCATGACGCCAGGGCATCCGCGGGTTCATGGTGCTGCGTTGTTGCCACCTTGCTCTCCTTGAGTGTGGGACGTAGCAGCAGCATGGCGATAACGATGACCAACAGTACCGAAGCTTCATGGACTAGCATGCCGATGGCCATGGTCACGCCGCCGAAGAGCACGCCGACCAGCAGCACAGCCACGGTGAACAGGGCAATAGCGATATTGAGACGCATGGTGTTCACCGTCCGTTTGGCCAGGCCCAAGGCATAGGGCAGGCGAGGCAGGCGGTCGGCCATCAGCGCGATATCGGCGGTTTCAATGGCTGCCGGAGAGCCGGCGGCACCCATGGCGACACCGATGTCGGCCTGGGCCAGTGCCGGGGTATCGTTAACCCCATCGCCCACCATGGCCACGGTATGGCCCTGACGCTGCAACTCCTTGACCAGTGCCAGCTTGTCCTCGGGCATCATCTCGGCGTGGACTTCGTCCACACCCAGCTTGGCGGCGACGTTTTCGGCGACCCGCTGGGCATCACCGGTTGCCATGATCACTTTGATAACCCTGGCGTGCAGGGCCTGGATCGCGGCTGGGGTGTCGTCACGGATCGTATCGGCAACGGCGACGATGCCCACGGCGCGCCCGTCGACTCCCACGAACATGGCCGTCTTGCCGGCCGCGTTGAGGGCTAAAATGCGTTCGTTATCCGGTGTGTGGTCGAGCAAGGCTGCAGAGCCCACGGTAACCGTGTGGCCGTCGACTTCGGCACGGATACCCTTGCCGGTTACCGGTTCGGCCCGCTCCACCATCTCGACGGAAAGTTTGCGCTGCTCGGCACCGCGAATGATCGCTTCCGCCAGGGGGTGCTCGGAGGCGGTTTCTGCCCGGGCGGCCAGCGTGAGAACTTGATCCTCGCTCCAGGCGTCATCCAGCGCCACCACGTCGGTCAGTTCAGGGCGTCCGTTGGTCAGGGTGCCGGTCTTGTCGACCACCACGGCGCTGACCCGAGCGGCAGTTTCAAGGTATTCACCGCCTTTGATCAGCACGCCGTCCCGGGCCGAGCGGCCAATGCCTGCGACGATGGATACCGGGATGGAGATAACCAGTGCGCCAGGACAGCCAATGACCAGCAGGGTCAAGGCCAATTCCACGTTGCGTGTCAGCAGACCGATTACCAGTGCGGCGAGCATCACGCCCGGAGTGTAGTACTTGGCGAATTTCTCCATAAAGGTCTGGGTTTTGGCCTTGGCATCCTGGGCGTCCTCGACGCGGTGGATGATTCGGGCCAGGGCAGTGTCGGCTCCGATGCCGACGGCCTTGACGCGCAGCACGCCGGAGCGTAGCCAGGTGCCGGCAAATACCTCTGTGCCTTCGGCCTTCTCGGCAGGTACCGATTCACCGGTGATACTGGCTTCGTCCACCCCGCCATGGCCCGAGATCACAGTGCCATCGACAGGTACCTGTTCACCGTTGCGGATCAGTACGATATCGCCGGGTACCAGCTCCCATATCTCAACGGTTTGCGGCTCGCCGTCACGCAGTATCGTGGCCGTTTCAGGGGCGGCGTCCACCAGATCCGATAGCGCCTGGCGGGTCTTGTTCAGAGTGGCTCTCTCCAGTGCACCCCCAAGGGCGAACAGAAAGGTAACCGCGGCAGACTCCCAGTAGTTGTGAATAAACAGGGCACCGACCGCCGCGACAACAACCAGCAGGTCGATCGAGATGGTCTTGATCCGCAGGGCCTGGTAAGCGGAGATGGCGATTCGATAGCCGGCCACCGCGGCAGCGGCGATCATCAGCAGGTCCGAGCCAGTGATCCAGGAGGCGATGATCATCAGTCCGGAGACGACAACTACACCCCAGGTTTTCCAGAGTTTCATAATGGTCTCCTTTGATTACGGTTCGCCCGGCGTCTGTGTCTCCTGAAGAGCTGACGGGTAAGAGACCTGACTCATAAGAGCACACAAGTCGTGCCCTGCTGTGCTGAGTCCTGTGACGCAAAGCGAGGGAGGCTGGCCGTTGTGCCAGCCCGGAAGTAGGAGGCCTGCTAGCCGCAGGCTTAGATGGCCGAAGGCTTGACGGTGAAACCGACCTCGGCGACGGCATCGACCAGAGTGCGTACCGGGGCTTTCGCCGGATCGTGGCTCACCAGTACCCGGCCGGAGGCGAACTT
>DXFC01000111.1 GCA_019114645.1 Candidatus Halomonas stercoripullorum | reverse complement strand
GCACTCACCAGTTGAGACATGAAAGCGAGAAACTCGCCCAGGGGCTCGTTGCGCTGGGCGAGTTCCTGCAGGCGCCGCGCACGGCGCGCGAAAAGATCCACACTGGGCAGGCGCACCTCGACAGGCTGCAGAATACCGGTAGGGGCGTTGCCGTAGGCGTGGCTCATGATGGCTCCTCTCCGGTGGGGTCGGGGTTACGCATGGTGATGTTGCGATACTTGCGCTCTTTCTCCATTTCCTCTTCATACCACAGGCTGTGATGGTGGCGTGCCCAGGCCTTGCTGACCCGTCCGCGCACCATGGCCTGGAACGAGCCCTTGACCCAGATTCCTGAATAGATATGGATGATCAGGGTAATAATGGCCAGGAAGGCAACATAAGCGTGACCCATTGAGGCCAGCCGGCGCAAGGTGATCGGTACGGCCTGGCCGACAACCGGTTGCCAGATGAGGAACCCGGTAATGAGCAGCAGCGCAATGCTGCCGAGCATGATCCAGTAGACCAGCTTCTGGCCGGCGTTGTTCTTGCCCACTGGTGGCAGTTTGTCGGCACGGTTGGACAGGACATCCCGGATCTGTTTGAGCCACTGGATGTCATGGCGACGCATCAGGCTCTCACGGAAGAAGCTGATAGCCAGAATAACAAACATCACGGCCATGAACAGTCCGATCCAGGGGTGCAGGATGCGGGTCATGGTGGGGCCGCCAAACAGCCCCGTAAGTGACCAGAAAAACGGATGGAAGAAGGGTAGGCCACTGAGCACCAGTAGCACGAAGCTGATAGCGACGAGCCAGTGGTTAAGGCGGTTCCACAGGCTGTAGCGCTGGAGTGAGGGGTCTGTTTTGGCGAGGCTCATGGCTGCTCCTCCCGTTGACTGTGTTCGCGCTCACGTTCGCGCGCCTCGTCATCGCGTACCGCCTGTTCATCCTCTTCGCCATGCTCGTTGGGTCCGGCAGCGACGTAGTGGAAGAAGCCGGTCAGGGCGGCCAGACCGATGGCTGCCGAGGCCAGTGGTTTGGCGACACCTTTCCAGGTACTCACCATCGGGCTGATGCTCGGATTCTCCGGCAGGTCGTTATAGAGCTGAGGCCTGTCGGCATGCTTCAGCACGTAGATCACGTGGGTACCGTCTACCCCTTCGGGGTTGTAGATGCCGGCATTCTCGTGGCCGCGACTCTTGAGGAAGTCCGTGCGGGTATCGGCCAGGTCGAGCATGTCCTCACGGGTACCGAACATGATCGAACCGGTGGGGCACGATTTCACACAAGCCGGTTCCAGGCCGTTGAACACCCGGTCGGAGCAAAGGGTGCACTTGTACGACTTGCCGTCCACTTCCGAGATCCGCGGCACATCAAAGGGGCAGCCGGTGACGCAATAGCCGCACCCGATGCAGTGCTCGGAGTTGAAGTCGACGATACCATTGGCATATTGCACGATGGCGCCGGGGGCCGGGCATGCGGCGAGGCAGCCCGGGTCGGCACAGTGCATGCAATTGTCCTTGCGGATCAGCCACTCCAGATTGCCCTGTTCATCTTCGAACTCGTTGAAACGCATCACCTGCCAGGAGTCGGGTGTGAGGTCAAGCGGGTTGTCGTACACTCCGACGCACTCGCCGACCTCGTCACGCAGGTCATTCCATTCGGAACAGGCAACCTGGCACGCTTTGCAACCGATGCAGCGTGTCACATCGATCAGCTTGGTCACACGCTCCACATTGCCACTACGTACTTGTGGCGAAGGGACCTTGGTCGCCGAGCGGGCGATGATGTCCTGCTGGTTAACCTGAGAACCTCTCATCGTATTCGTCTCCTTCCGCTACAGCTTGTCGACACGCACCAGGAACGACTTGAATTCCGGTGTCTGGGTGTTGGCATCACCGACGGCTGGCGTCAGTGTGTTGGACAGGTGGGACTTGCGCGTCTCACCCAGGAACCCCCAGTGCAGCGGAATGCCGACCTGATGAACCGTCTTGCCGGCTACTTGTAGCGGGCGGATGCGTTTGGTGACCACAGCCACGGCATCGATATGGCCACGCTTGGAACTGACACGTACCCGATCGCCTTTGGCGATGCCCAGCTCCTCGGCCAATGCAGCGCCGATTTCAACGAATTTCTCCGGTTGAGCGATAGCATTGAGCCGGTTGTGCATCGTCCAGTAATGGAAATGCTCGGTCAGGCGATAGCTGGTCGCGGCATACGGGAACTCCTCCGAGGTACCGAAATTCTCCCGGTCCTGTGCGAACACCCGGGCACCAGGGTTGTTCTTGGCCAATGGATTGTTGGGATGCAGAGGGTTGGAGTCGATCGGCGACTCGAACGGTTCGTAGTGCTCGGGGAACGGCCCCTCATTCATGCGGTCGCGGGCAAATAGCTGGCCGCGGCCGGTCTGGTTCATGATGAACGGACCCTGGCTGGCATCGGGAGCAGACGTCACCGGGAAGTCGGGCACGTCATTGCCGACCCAGCGTTCACCGTCCCACCACACCACCGCTTTGCGTGCCGCCCAGGGAGTGCCGTCGGGGCGGGCACTGGCGCGGTTGTAGAGAATGCGACGGTTAGCCGGCCACGCCCAGGCCCAGCCCAGTGTCTGGCCGGAACCGTAGGGGTCGGAGTTGTCGCGTCGCATCATCTGGTTGCCACGATCGGTCCAGCAGCCGGCAAAGATCCAGCAACCGCAGGCGGTTGAGCCGTCGGCGCGCAACAGGCCGAAGTCCTCGATCTGCTGTCCGGCACGCACGACCAGGTTGCGGTTCTCGTCGTAGACATCTTCCAGCGCCCAGCCATTGTATTCGCGGGCGAGCTCTTCCGGGCTAGGGTCCTCGGGCCGACGGTAGGGCCAGTGCAGATTGAGGATGGGTTCATGGAAAGCCCCTCCCTCTTCCTCATAGAGCCGCTTCATGCGCAGGAAGATACCCGCCATGATCGCGGTGTCGGGCTTGGCTTCGCCCGGGGGCGGAGCGGCCTGCCAGAACCACTGTAGCCAGCGCGAGCTGTTGACGATGGAGCCATCCTCTTCAGCGAAAGCGGTGGTTGGCAAGCGGAAGACTTCGGTGTCGATAGCGGCGGGGTCCACATCATTGAACTCGCCGTAATTCTTCCAGAACTCAGCCGTTTCAGTGCGCAGCGGGTCGATGACCACAAGAAACTTGAGCCGTGATAGCGCCTCGGTGCTCTTGTGCTTATGCGGGAAGGCCGCCAGGGGATTGAAGCCTTGGCAGATATAGCCGGTCATCTCGCCCTTATGCATGCGCTCGAAGGTATGCAGGATGTCGTAGAGCGGGACACCCAGCTTTGGCAGCCAGTCGAAGCACCAGTTGTTGTCCTCGGTGGCGGCATCGCCGTACCACGCCTTCATCAGGCTGACGTGGAAGCGTTCGTAATGACGCCAGTAAGAGACCTCGTCAGGTAGCAGGGGCGTACGAGCACGCTGGAGAATGTACTCCTCGTAGTCCTGTTCGTCATGGCTGGGTAGCGACATGTAGCCAGGCAGCAGATTAGAGAGCAGCCCCAGATCGGTCAGGCCCTGAATATTGGAGTGACCGCGCAGCGCATTGACGCCACCACCACGCATGCCCATGTTACCTAGCAACAGCTGCACAATGGCGCCGGTACGAATAATCTGCGAGCCAATCGAGTGCTGGGTCCAGCCCAGTGCGTAAAGGATCGTCAGGGTTTTGTCCGGAGCAGCAGTTTCAGCCAGCATGTCCCATACGTGCTGGATCTTATCTTGCGGCGTGCCGCAGATGGAGGAGACCAGCTCAAGGCTATAGCGGCTATAGTGCTGGCGCATCAGCTGGAATACGCAACGCGGATGGCGCAGGGTTTCATCGCGCATCGCATGACCGTCGTCATCGTATTCATACTGCCAGCTAGATTTGTCGTATCCGCCACTCTCGGCGTCGTGGCCGGTAAACAGCCCATCCTCGAAGCCAAACTCAGGGCTGACGATCAGGCTGGCATCGGTATAGGCAAGTACGTAGTCGCGCTGGTACTGATCACTTTCGATCAGGTAATTGATCAGCCCCCCGAGGAAGGCGATATCCGTGCCCGTGCGAATTTCGGCGTAATAGTCTGCGACTGCCGCCGTACGGTTGAAACGGGGGTCCACCACCACCAGGCGAGCATTGTTATGCTCACGCGCTTCCATCACCCAGCGGAAGCCTACGGGGTGAGCCTCGGCGGGATTGCCGCCCATGGTAAGAATGACATCCGCATTGCGGATATCGACCCAGTGATTGGTCATGGCACCGCGACCGAAAGTTGGGGCAAGACCTGCCACCGTTGGTCCGTGTCAGACGCGCGCCTGGTTGTCGAGTACCACCATGCCAAGGCTGCGCACAATCTTTTGCGTGCAGTAGGCGGTTTCGTTGGATGAGGCCGAGGCCGCCAACATGCCGGTTGTAGTCCAGCGGTTGACGGTGTCACCGACACTGTCCCGGACTTCAAAGTTGGCGTCGCGGTCATCTTTCATGAGTCGGGCAATACGGTCGAGTGCCTCGTCCCAACTGATCCGCTTCCACTCGTTACTGCCGGGTTCACGCACTTCGGGATAACGCAACCGCGACTCGCTCTGGATATAGTCGAGCAGCCCGGCCCCTTTGGGGCACAGCGAACCGCGACTCACCGGGTGATCCGGGTCGCCTTCGACATGGTAGATGTTGTCGACGTTATTGATTGCCGCATCACCACGACTGTAGAGCAGCACGCCACAGCCCACCGAGCAGTAGGTGCAGTTACTGCGCGTGATCTTGGCGCCGGTGAGTTTGAAGTGGCGGATAGAGGCAACGGCGGAGTCAGGGGCGAATCCCATCATGGCCAGACTGGACGTTGCCATGCCCGCCGCACCAAGCTTGAAGAACTGTCTGCGTGTTACCCGTAGCGTCATGGGGCCTCCTGCTGAACCTGTGACACAGGGATGTGCTTGTTAATTAGCACTACCTTAAGCGTAGCGGCTTCTAAAAAAAATGCTTGTGGCCCAGTGTATCAAATTAACTGCAAGTGACATCTCAGTCTGAATTTCTGCCTCGACTGGCTTGTGGCTCACCATTATTTTCCTGTGGTTCACCATTTCCGTTATTTTCATTTTCTTCACGCAAGCCAGTGTCAGTGGCGCCCAATGGCTCGTCGGGAAGGGTTTGCTCAACATCAGCATCGCTGGCGGGCTCGGGCGTTTCGGTTTCATAGGCAGTGCCCGCATCGGGAGCGGCAGCCGGGGTCTGGAACAGGTCATCGCCGCGGGTCTGGCCGCTGCCACTGCCTTCGTCCGCTTCATTCATGTCGGAGCCGGTAATGCCGCTGGTGGTGCCAGCTCCGCCGGTAGTGACGCTGGATGGCTCGATAACTTCCGCCGGATCGATGGTGGCGCCGCTTTCGCTGGGTACAGCCGGGGTGGCGGCGGCTGCTGCGGATGCCCAGACCAAAGGCAATGCGAAAAGCACCAAGTGTGAGAATTTGCCTGCCATGGCGATACCCTCCTGATAGACGCTATTCATCATTAGCGTAGACGCTTATCGTGAATGCACACAACCGACCGGACTGTAAGGATCGGTAGCCAGAAGACGGATGGCTTTCCTACACTAGTCCAGATTGATACGTGCGGATGGCTCATATCCTATGGGTAACCGTTTACCCTGCCCTCGTTGACGGAGCAATGCCTTGCGCATTTTGCCGGCTACTCTTCCTATCCTTTTTATTTGCGAGATCAGCTTCCTGCTCGGCCACGGCCTGATCATGACTCTGCTGGGCGTGCGCATGTCGATAGAGGGTTTTCCATCGCACATGGCGGGCTTGCTGATGTCAAGCTTTTCGCTCGGTTTCGTGTTGGGTAGTTATCTACTGGAAAAGCGCATCCGCAGTGTGGGTCATATCCGTGTGTTTGCCGCCTGCGCTGCGATTCTCGCAGTTACCGCCATGTTGCACGGTTTGTGGGTGGATGCCTGGGCCTGGCTGGCCTGGCGTCTCCTTGGGGGTGTTGCGACTGCTGGAATGCTAATGGTCATGGAGTCATGGGTGTCGGGCGAGTCAAGCAACGACAACCGTGGACGGGTGCTGTCAATCTATCTGGTGATCTCGACGCTCTCTTTGGCCGGGGGACAGTGGATGCTCAATCTGGCTGACCCGGGTGGCCCGGTACTGTTCTCTGTGGTTGGCATACTGTTCGCTTTGGCGCTAGTGCCGCTATCGATTGTGCGTATTCACGGCCCCCGCCAGACGCTTGATATCCAACCTCAGAAAATCAAGCTCAAGGCGCTTTACGAGCGAGCCCCAGTGGGACTGGTGGGGGCTTTCAGTGCAGGGTTGATGGTACAAGCCTTTTTTGCCATGACGCCGTTTTATGGTCAAGAGATTGGTTTAACGACCAGCGAAACAGCTCGTTTCATGGCGATTACCACCATGGTGGCAATGTTTGCCCAGTGGGGGCTCGGGCGGCTTTCGGACCATATCGATCGGCGCAAGGTGATTCTGGGTATGGCACTGGTGATGACGGTATCGGGGGTTCTGGTGTCAATGCTAGCGCGTAACGATTTCTGGCTGTTAGTGATCGTAGCCTGCTTTCACACTGCCATGCTGCACACTCTTTATGCCTTAAGCCTGGCACATACCAACGACTGGCTGGAGCCTGAAGAGATCATTGCAGGCAATGCCAAGCTTTTGACTTGGTACGGTATCGGCTCGATTATCGGCCCCTTCTCGGCGTCGCTGATCATGCGGGCAGTCGGTCCGGATGGACTGTGGATGTTTTTAGGTGGAGCTTCATCACTGCTGGCGCTGTTTGTGATGCTACGTCTACGGCATCGCCCAGGCATCCCGGCAGCGGAGGTGGAACAAGAGCCCTTTGTGGCAGTACCCACTCTGGAAACGCCCCACTTTACTGAGCTTGATCCACGTCTGGAGCCGACTCAACTAGAGTTTCTCTTCGCTGAAGCGCCAAAAGAGCCACCGCTAGAGGCTCTCTGACAGCGGTGTATGCGACACACTAACGGGCCTCGCTCGATATATACTGAGCAATGAAGAAGGAAGACACTGATGCGATGCTTGTTCGCTTGGCCCTGCATGCCGGCCATCCTGCTGGGCTTGTTGCTTTCCCTGCCGGTGAGCGCCGCTAGTTGCCCATTGCCGGGCCAGTGGCTGGAGCCGGGTGGCGAGCCGCTTGAGTCGACAATGTTGATGAAGGAGCTGGCACAGCAGGACGTTGTATTGTTGGGTGAGCAGCACGATCGGATGGATCACCATCGCTGGCAGTTGCACATGCTTGCCGGACTACATGCGCTGCGTCCGGAGCTGGTTATCGGCCTGGAGATGTTGCCGCGCGAAGCACAGCCGGCGCTAGATGCCTGGGTGGCGGGGGAGTTCGACGAACCAGCCTTTCTCGATGCCAGTGAGTGGTACAAGGCCTGGGGATTTGATCCGGAACTGTACTTGCCCATCCTGCATTTTGCGCGGTTGCACCAGGTGCCGCTCAAAGCACTCAACGTGACGCCGGAACTTCGTGGCCGACTGGTCGAAGAGGGCTGGGAAGCGGTGGCGGTAGAGGAGCGTTTCGGCATTACCGCACCGGCTGCAGCGCTGCCGGCCTACCGCGAGCAATTGGCAGCCATTCATGCCGAGCACCCGATGGGCAGCATGGGCGAGAGTGAGGCAGGCCTTGAGCGCTTCATTGCCGCGCAATTGGTATGGGACCGGGCCATGGCGACAGGGTTGGCGCAAGCTACCTACGAAAACGAACTGGTGGTCGGTCTAATGGGCCAGGGCCATCTGCAATACGGTCATGGCGTGCCGTATCAGCTCGACGACCTGGGTGTCGAGGCGCACGCTACGCTACTGCCCTGGGATGTGACCGGCCCCGAGTGCGAGCCGCCACCGGACGGGCTGGCCCGGGCGTTGTTTGTGCT
>DXFC01000016.1 GCA_019114645.1 Candidatus Halomonas stercoripullorum | reverse complement strand
CATCGGCCGAGAGCATGGCGTGGGCGGCATCACGTATCTCTGCTCGGGTTACCGGCGTCAGCATCACCGTTCTGTGACGCTCAAGGCCCACCAGGGAATCAAGACAGACACTGCGTGCCGGATCGGTGGCGAAGCGTACGCAGGCGCTGGCTGCATCCTCCCCCAGGGGGACCAGGAGACAGAGGGCAGTGGGGCCAGGAAGCTCGCCAGTCTCTATATGGCATCCCAAAGCGGACAATAGCGTGGTGACTTGCTCATGGGTGTCAGGGTCGTCGCAGCCCACCCAAACGGGAGGCCACTCCTTGAGCCGGGGCGGTGCAGTGGGTTGCGGCTCAGCCACTCGCTTGCCATCCTCATAGCGATAGAAGCCCATTCCCGTCTTGCGGCCCAGGCGATTGCCGGTGAGCCTTTGTTGGGAAAGATAAGAGGGGCGATAACGCGGATCGTGATAAAACTGTGCGTAAATGGACTCCATGGCCGGATGCGAGACATCCATGCCGGTAAGATCGAAGAGTTCAAGCGGCCCCATGCGAAAGCCGGCCCCTTCCCGGAGGATGCGGTCAATTTCTGCCGGCGTCGTAACGCACTCCTCAAGAATTTTTAAGCCCTCGGTGCCGTAGGCGCGTCCGGCATGATTGACAATGAAGCCGGGAGTGTCCTTTGCGCGAACCCCCGTGTGGCCCAGCTGCCCTGCGAGTGCCAGTAGCTCCTCGACAACGGCGGGATCGGTTTCCATGCCGCCGATGACTTCGATGACCTTCATCAGCGGAACGGGATTGAAGAAGTGAAAGCCTGCTACCCGGTTGGGGTGTTGTAGGCCGGCAGCGATAGAAGTGACGGAGAGAGAAGAGGTATTGGTCGCCAGGATAGCGTCCTGGGCAACGATACTCTCCAGTTCCGCAAACAGAGTGTGCTTGGCCTCAAGCTGCTCGATGATCGCTTCGACCACCAGATCACAGTGGGCGAGCTGATCCAGTGTATCGACAACGTTCAGGCGGGAGATCGCCGCGTCAGCTGCGGCGGATGTCATCTTTCCCTTGTCGGCAAGCCAGTGCAGGGTGTCAATCAATTTGTCGCGTGCAGTGCCAGCAGCGCCTGCCCGGCTATCGAACAACCACACATCGTAGCCAGCCTGGGCGGCAATCTGGGCGATACCTGCCCCCATGACGCCGGTACCAACGATGCCAATATGGTGTAGGGAAAGTGACATCAGTTGACTCCCTGATAACGTGGCTTGCGTTTCTCGATAAAGGCGGCGGCTCCCTCTTTCTGGTCCGGCGTATCGAACAGTAGCTGAAAGGCTTTTCGCTCAAGCAGCAGCGCATTTTCCAGCGGCAGGTCGGCGCCTGAGAGGACCACTTCCTTGATCTGTTCCAGGGCCAGGGCGGGAAAGCCGGCGATCTCCAGAGCCAATGTTTTGGCGCGCTCCAGGGTCTGGTCATCTGCTACCACTTCACTGACCAGTCCGATACGTAATGCTTCGGGGGCCTTGACCATACAGCCGGTCATCAGCATGCGCATCGCTTGAAATTTGCCCACGGCACGCACCAGGCGCTGGGTACCGCCCGCGCCGGGCATCAAGCCGAGCTTCACTTCAGGTTGGCCAAAACAGGCACTTTCACCGGCAACAATGATGTCGCAGTGCATGGCAAGCTCACATCCACCGCCTAAGGCAAAACCGTTCACTGCAGCAATAACCGGCTTGGGGCAGCGGGCAATGGGTTCCCAGAACTGCTCGTTATGACGTTGATACATATCCAGCGTAGAGGCGGTAGCAAACTCTCTGACATCGGCACCTGCGACAAAAACCGTCTCTCCTCCGGTCAACACAATAGTGCGCACATCGTCACGCTGGGTCAGGGCGGTGAACTGTTTGGCAAGCTGTCGCCTGACCTGCGTGTTGAGCGCATTTCGAGCCTCGGGACGGTCGATCCTGATGACTGCCACGCCTTTTTCCAGTGATGCCAAAGAGACTTCGGGTGATTGCTGCTCTTCGCTCATATGCAACCTCTTATAGTTATCATTGGAAGCCATGGTACCCCTGATTTGTTCGCTGTGTAGACGCTAAACCCTTTCTTGCCAGAGCTCGGAAATAGATTCAGGTGATGGAGCAAGTAGGGTAAGGCAATGGGTGCAGGTGCAAAAAAGCGAGCTTGGAAGCTCGCTTCTCATTACGGCTGGATTAAAGCTGCCTGGAGGGCCTTACACCACGCCCTTGGCTTTGGCCGTATGCGTCGCAATGGCGTCCATCAACGGCGGTGAGAGGCAGTCATAGGGTGGCAAGCCCAGTTCATGAAGTCGCCCACGTACAGCATCCATGTTTTCCGGGTCGGCGCCGGATTCAATGATCGAGGAGACGAAGGCGGCAAATTCGGGAGCGGACCAGCCTTCATCGGGGGAGAGCTCGGTGTGGATGAAGTCCAGCCCATGAAACGGGTGCCCGGTATTCTCGATGCGGCCGTACATATGCACGCCGCATGCGGTGCAGGCGTAGCGTTGAATGGCCGCGGCAGGATCGACTACCTGGAGTTTCTCTTGGTGAGCCGTCACGCTGAGCTTGTCACGCGGCACCACCGCGACCATCGAGAATAACGCTCCTTTTGGCTTCCAGCACTTGGTGCAGCCGCAGATATGGTTATGGGCACTTTGGGCATCAACGCTGACCTCGACCCGGTCATTGCTGCACTGACAGTAGAGTTTGCCGCCAGTAAAACTTTCACTACCGCGTTTGACCCCATTATCGATAGCGGGATGGATGCGAACACTGGCGTAGCTCATGGTGGAGGAGGCTCCCTGGGGGGGCGCAGTGGACGAGGAGGCGTTGGGTGTCGCGCTAGAGGGGGCAGGGCTGCCACCCAACCAGCGCTGAATCGTATCCATCAGGCTCATTGCTATTTCCCTGTCTTGTTGTTGGTGAATATGTCGGGATAAAACAGTTCACTATCTAGTCAGTCTAGGCCAGATGAGCCGAACGCGATGTGCGTGGCGACATAACAGAGTTGCTGCTTGGCAACATTTCGGGACTAGGCAACGCCAGAGGGTTCGAGTGGTGGTATAGGGCTAGTGCGGAACATGCAGCCACCAGCGTTGTGGCAAGTGGCCTCGGGCAAGCGCGTCTGCCAGTGAGGTGAGGTCGTTAGGCTCTAGCATGGCCAGTGTTTGCGCTTCAGCGACCCAGGGCAGTGGCTGCCAGGGCGAAGTGTCACGACCCGCTGCTGCATGGCAGCGTAATGCTTGCCACAGACGCTCGGTGGCCTCGGCATGGGTTTCGGGCGAACCGGTGCGGGCACTCAGGCCACGCTTGAGCTGCATTATTTCGTCCCTGCCTGGTCGTGCCAGCGCTGCACCCTGCTCAACCAGGAAGTCGTGTATGGCGTCGCGCAATATGTCAGTAGCAGCATGGGGAGATTGCACCACATAAGCCAGGCGAGGCGCCCCCGACACCTCGCGATAGCGTACTGCAGCGGCATAGCCAAGCCCACGCCGGTGGCGCATCTCGTACTGAAAAGCAGCATCGTGGCACTGGGCTAACAGTTGCAGCAGCCAGCGGCTGTGGGGAGTGTCATTGGGGCCGGCCACCTCCAGCATAACGCCATGCTCGTCGCTCTGAGGTGTCAGGTGTAGAAGAGTGGAGTGCTGCATTGTCGCCACTTCTGGCGATGATGTGCCCCGCAGAGTCACTGTAGTCTGCTGGTGCAATAATACCTGAGCGGCCTTGAGCTCGGCATCGCTGCTGAGCCACGCCAGTGGAGCGGTGTTATGACTGTGCTGGCTGGCGAAAGGCGGTGAGTCGTCAAGCTTGGCCAATATACGCTGTGCCAGGAGTCCTGTGGCACCAGTGTCAGGTTGGATGGCAGGCTGTTCAGGCCAGCAATCCAGTGCCAACCTGGCGAGTCGTACGAGTTGCCCCTCCTGGCCCGTCGCAATCAGCCAGTCGCCCCGGTTGTCGTTGTCAAGGATCAGGCGCATGCCATTGGCAGTGGCGGCTTGGCGTAGCGACAGGCTGTTACGTTGCCACTGCGCCAGGCGTGCGGTTCGCTGCGATGCCGGGGCGGGCCAGCCCAGGCATAGAGTGGCGGGTGGCGCATCGGCCAGACGCAGAGGCTCACCGACCCATACACCCTGACGGAACTCGGGCTGTTGCCGGCCCGCTGGAGAAGCGGGGCTGGGCGAGCGAACCCTGTTGAAAGCGGGCGGAACTCGCCAGGCAAGCGGCGTAATGCCGACACTGGGCAATGGTTGCGGGTGCCAAAGGGTCCCTGTCTCGGGCAGAGACCTTGCGCTAGCGGCAATGGCGGGGGAGCGCCAAAGCAGGCGGCACTGGTCAGGGGTCAGTAGCGAAAGCGGTTTGTCTGCTTTATCAATCTCAGACGTTTTGCCGTTACCGGCGGCTAGCTGACAAGCGTAGTGTCGGGGCCAGGCGTCGAGGTCAGGCTTGTCCCAAGGTGCGAGTGGGGGCGGCTGCGGGGTAGCAAGAGCCCGCTCCAGCGCTGTGCAACAGGCACTGAACATGATCTGTAGCGTTGCTTCATCCGGAGCAGGGCTCAGCTGTATGGCCAACGCAGGCCCCATGCCCGTCGGAGTGTGGGAGATGTCGAGACGGTCAAGGCCGATAGCAGCCTGAAGGGTGGCGGCAAGGTGGCCGTCAGCCAATCGGGAGGCGACTCTCTCAAGCCATGAAGCGTGTGCGCTGGTGTGCTGGTCAGGCAGAGGCCAGAAGAGTTCGAGCGTTGAAGTGTGGGGGTCGGCTGTGGGAAGCTGCCAGGCAATGCCACCGGGTTGGCCCCAGCGCCAGGTTCGCTGCAAAGGCGGCGGGTCACCGACTGGCAGTTCCGTAGCGTGTCGTTCAAGCAGTGCCACCTGGGTTTCAAGGGGCAGGGGGCCAAGCATCACCAGGGCCATGCGGCCACTACGGTAGTGACGAGCATGGAAGTCAGTGAGCTGAGCCGTCAATCCTGAGATGTCGCTACCCAGGCTGGTGCGGTTACCGGCATGACAGTCGCGGGCGGGGTGGCCCTCACGGCACAGCTGACCCAGTGCGGCGAGCCGATGCAGGGCGGGATCGGCCAGGCGGGCCTGAAACTCGGCATCCAGAACCCCGACCTCATGGGCGATGCGTTCAGGCTTGAAACAGGGTCGGGCCAGTATATCCACCAGTCGAATCAACCCTTCTTCGCACGCCTCGGGTGGCAGATGCAGGTGGAAGTCGGTGGTGTATTCATTGGTGTGAGCGTTATAACGCCCGCCGTGCTCACTAACCCAACCTGCCAGTTCGCCGGCGCCAGGAAAGTTGGCCGAGCCCAGAAACAAGGCGTGCTCAAGCAGGTGGGCCAGGCCGCGATACTCAACCGGCTCATCCAGATAACCTATTCCTGCAGCGCCGACCAGGCGCTGCAGGCGTGCGTCAGGGACTTGCACGGCCGCGATTTGTAACCCGTTGGGCAGCCGGGCTTCATGCAAGCGAGAGCCCGGTGGCAGCCCGGCATGGCGTGTCTTCAGTAGGGGAGGCATGTCGTCAGCGTCTTCAGTCGCGGCAGAAAACGCGTGACTCATGCACGTTGCGTAACGTCAGATCCACCATCTCGACGGTAGCTGTATCTGCCTCGCGGCGGGCCGCTTCGACCAAGTGATGGTCCGGTGACAGCGAACAGACGGGGTCGGTCGCGGCAGCATCTCCGGTTAACAGGTAGGCCTGGCAGCGACAGCCGCCGACATCCTGGTGACGTTCGTCACAACTGCGGCACGGCTCCTGCATCCAGGCGTCGCCACGGTAGCGGTTGAAGGGCTCACTGTCATACCAGATTTCGCGCAGTGGCTGTTCGCGTACGTTGGGGAAACTCATGGGCAGCATCCGGGCACTGTGACACGGCAGCACGGCACCGTCGGGAGCGACGGTCATGAAAATCGCCCCCCAGCCGCCCATGCACGCCTTGGGGCGTTCGTTGTAGTAATCCGGCACCACGAACAGCAGGCGCATGTTGCGCCCACGCTCAGTGAGTTGCTCACGCCAGCGGGCGGTAGTGGCTTCGGCGGCTTCCAACTGGGCACGACTGGGTAGCAATCCTTCGCGATTGAGGTGGGCCCAGCCATACATTTGGCAATTGGCCAGTTCTACGGCGTCGGCTCCCAGTTCGTCGCACAGCGCGATAATGGCGTCGAGGCGGTCGATATTGTGCCGATGCAGCACCACGTTGAGCACCATGGGATAGCCTGCCGCCTTGACGGCGCGCGCCATGGCCAGCTTCTTGGCGTGAGCCTTGCGCGATCCGGCAATGGCAGCGGCCACGTCAGCATCGGAGGCCTGCAGGCTAATCTGGATATGGTCGAGCCCTGCAGTGCGCAGGGCCTCGATACGGGCTTCATCGAGCCCAAGTCCAGAGGTGATCAGGTTGGTATAGAACCCCAAGCGATGGGCTTCGGCCACCAGGGCTTCGAGATCCTGGCGCAAGAGTGGCTCGCCACCGGAGAACCCCATCTGCACTGCACCCATGGCCCGGGCCTGGGCCAATACTTCGATCCACTCCGTGGTAGAGAGCTCCTCTTTCACCGCAGCAAACTCGAGTGGATTGGAGCAGTAGGCGCACTGCAGTGGACAGCGATAGGTGAGCTCGGCAAGTAGCCACAGTGGGGCGCCGGTAGCACCCGGAAGAGCCGGGTTGGGAGTTGTGCTAGACATGCTCTATCCAGCCTTGTTGAGCGGCATCGAGCAGGAACTCATGCACATCCTGCTCAATCGCCGCAGCGGGAGCATCGGGAAACTGCGCCTGCAGGTGACTTACCACGGTGGCCACATCCCGGTTGCCATCGAGTTGGGTCAGGATGGCACCAGCGCTGTCATTGAGCTGTACCATGCCTTCAGGATAGAGCAGTACATGGCGTCCCTGGGCCTCTTCCCACTGCAGGCGCCAGCCAGAGCGCAGGCGGTAGATGGTCTCTGTCCTGGTCGTGTCCATCTTTAAAGCCCCTTGTGGAAGACGCGTTGGTTGGTAACGGTATGGTAAGGAGGGCGCTCAAGCTGGTAGGCCAGGGTCATGGCGTCGAGCATTGACCACAGTATGTCGAGCTTGAATTGCAATATCTCCAGTGCCCGTTGTTGAGCGGCGGCCGTGGTACAAACTGCCAGTGCCACCTCCAGTCCGTGCTCCACGTCGCGTCGCGCCTCTTTCAGGCGCTTGCGGAAATAACCGTAGCCGGCTTCATCAATCCAGGGGTAATGGTCCGGCCAGGTATCGAGGCGGCTCTGGTGTGCTACGGGGGCAAACAACTCGGTGAGTGAAGAGATCGCAGCTTCACGCCAGTCAGCACGGCGCACAAAATTGACATAAGCATCCACCGCGAAGCGCACCCCGGGCAGCACATGCTCCTGTGACCATAGCTCGTCGCGGGAGAGCCCCACGGCTTCGCCCAGGGTCAGCCACGCTTCAATGCCGCCACCATCGGCATCATGGCCGTCGTGGTCGAGCAGGCGTTGAATCCAGCGGCGGCGAGTGGCGGCGTCAGGGCAGTTGGCCAGTAACGCGGCGTCCTTCTGCGGAATGTTGATCTGGTAATAAAAACGATTGGCCACCCAGCCGCGGATCTGTTCAGGCGTTGCGCGCCCCTCGGTCATGTCGATCTGGTAGGGGTGGTGCACGTGATAATAGGCGCCCTTGGCCAGCAAGGCCTCACGGAATGCCGCAGGTGACAAGCCGTCGCCGTCTGCTGGGTTGGTTGAACTGACAAAGGGTGTAGCGATAGAGGTCATGAGACGTTCTCTCCTGACAAGACGTGCAGGTCATTATTGTTATGACGTCACCAGGCAGTGCCGGTTCATATCTCCAGGCGCATGCCATCAAAGGCGACCTCAATGCCGGCAGCATCAAGTGAAGCCCGTTCCGGCGAATGTTCGTTGAGAATCGGGTTGGTGTTGTTGATATGAATCAACACCCGGCGGGTGGCTTGAGGCAGTGCGCTGAGCTCCTCAAGCAACCCGCCCGGGCCTGATAATGCCAGATGGCCCATGTCGGTCCCGGTGGACGTGCCCACCCCTGCCCGACTCAGTTCATCATCATGCCATACGGTGCCGTCGACAAGTACACAGTCGGCCTGTCTCAGAAAACCGCGTACACGATCATCGAGCTGCCCGAGGCCCGGTGCATAGAACAGTCGTGTTTGACGTGCGCGGTCCTCGATCAGCAAGCCGATATTGTCTCCCGGGGTGGGCGAGCCACGCCGGGGTGAGTATGGGGGCGCATTGCTGGTCAAGGCGACGGCGGTAATTAGCAGGCCCGGGCAGGCGGGTATTTCGAAACTGGTTTCCTGACGCCCTTTATCAATGTCGATAGCCTGCCAGTTCAGACCGCCCCAGTGCGCCAGCATCGGGAACAGGGGAAAGCCGCTACTGAGATCCTGATGCACGTTGGGCGTGCACCACACATCAAAAGGACAGCCTTCGCGCAGTGACAGCAGACCGGTAACGTGATCGATCTGGGCATCCATCAGCACCACGCCGCTGATGCCGCTGTCCCGGGGAATGCGCCGGGGGTGCAGCTCGGGGTTGGCGGCCAGCTGACTGCGGATGTCCGGTGAGGCGTTGCACAGCAGCCAGCGCTCACCGTCACTGCTGATGGCGATGGAGGACTGGGTGCGCGAGCTCGCTGTGATACTACCTGTGCGATAACCAAGACAAAGGGAACAGTTGCAGTTCCACTGGGGATAGCCACCGCCAGCGGCAGCGCCCAGAACGAGGACATGCATGCAGAACTCCAGTAATAAACCAACAACGGCTGGCGCCCGTCAGGGCGCCAGCCGGTCGATGCTACCGCATGAAGTGACTCAACGATTGGAAATGTACAACGTAACTTCGAAGCCGAGCCGAAGGTCGTTGTAAGCAGGCTTGGTCCACATGGGGGATCCTCCACAGGGTGGGTTTCTTTGCATGCACTTCAAGTAAAGCAATTATTGAGTCACTTACATTTCGACCTAAGTCGCATTGGGGGCGTTGGAACGACTAAAAGCATCCGTAAAACGTTAGGAAAAGCAGCTGTGGTGCGGTTTTGCAGCGATAGTTAAAGATTGTTGCCATGGAGCAATAGTCAATTCATTTTGGGGTAGCGGTTCTAAAGTCTCAATTGCTCGTTTTGAAGCCTGAAAGTGTGCTAGATGTGTAAATGTCGACATCTGAAACACAACAACACCACAAAGATGTGCCCGCTCCCCGAGGCACAGCTTCAGTGAGACGGAGAATGCATCATGCTTAGGATGACTGGCTACGCCCTGGCGGCCGCGGGGTTCCTCGCGGTATCCGTGGCACAGGCCAACCAGAACCAACTCGAACTCCAGCAAAACCCTGAGCTCTGGGCAACTCAGCTAGGCAACTATCAGGGCCATCGCTTCAGCGAGCTGGATCAAATCAACAAAGAAAACGTCAACGAGCTACGTTCAGTCTGGCAGTTTTCCACAGGGGTATTACGTGGTCATGAAGGTGGCCCGCTCTATGTTGGCGATGGCAGGCTGTATATCCACACTCCCTTCCCCAACAAGATATTTGCGCTCGACCTGGAGGA